>JAQWQN010000050.1 GCA_029244465.1 Pseudomonadales bacterium | reverse complement strand
ATGCCACAGAAAAAAAACCCTGACGTACCGGAGCTTGTCCGGGGCAAAACCGGGCGCATGAACGGTCACCTTATCTCGTTGCTAACACTGATGAAGAGTCAGCCTCTGGCCTACAACAAAGACAATCAGGAGGACAAAGAGCCTCTGTTCGATGCTGTCGATACGCTTAGAGATTGCCTAACCGCAATGCTCGGATTGATGCCAAACATCATCGCGAATATCAATGCGATGCGGACCGCCGCCTTAGACGGCTTTACCACAGCAACAGACCTAGCAGACTACCTGGTCGGTAAAGGTGTGCCTTTTCGAGACGCTCATGAGATCGTTGGACGCGCCGTACAACTGGCGGTGAGCAAAGATTGCCCGCTAGATGCCCTCTCGGTGGAAGAGCTCAACGGCAGCCTTACTGAGACGATTACAAAGGATGTCTATCAGGTTTTGTCCTTAAACGGCTCCATCGCCAGTCGTGATCATCTTGGCGGTACAGCACCTCGCCAAGTACGCTTAGCCATCAAAAAAGCCCGCGCGCACTTGTCGGCCAGCCGAATTAACAGTGCTACCTAAATTCACACTATTGCAGCCAAGATTCCGCGACAGATACCCATCGTGCACCCGCAGATGCGGCGCAGATTGGGTCGCACGTCACTCAATGAGCATCTAGACGACGATACCTGTGAAGCAGCAAAAGGTATCCGCGACACGTCCGACTGCCACACTCGCCTGATGGCGAGACTGAGAATCGAGTACGTTCGCACGCATCCGATCTCACCTACGAAAACCTGTAACGAAGGACCTCTGCTTTAGGCTGATATCACCTACGGCATCACGGTATACTGCGCCGCCTTATTTCGGAGGCGGCCTATGCGCTGGTTTATCCTCGCAGCCCTCACATTGAGTGTTACAACCTGTGGCCAAAAGGGTCCGCTCGAACTGCCTGATACAAAGGTGCGAACCGCTGTATGGCAAGTGACCATCCACTGATGGTGTCTTATAAGGACAACCAGCTGCATATGGAGGAAGTCGCACTCGCAACAATCGCTGAGGCAGTCGGGACCCCAAGCTACGTTTACTCGAAGAGATACCTCGATGAAGCCGTAACTGCGCTGAAGGCGGCATTCGCCGGTACGCCGACGAAAATTCACTATTCAGTCAAGGCCAACTCTAACCTAAGCATTTTGCGGATCATGGCCACCCATGGCTGTGGGTTTGACATCGTCTCCGGCGGAGAGCTGAGCCGAGTCGTCGCTGCGGGCTGTGATCCTGCTGATGTCATCTTCTCCGGTGTCGGTAAAACTACCGAAGAAATAGACTACGCAATAAAACTCAACATCCACTGTTTTAACGTCGAGAGCGAACAAGAACTTAGCCGAATCAGTGAGCGGGCAGAAAATCTGCATAAAATCGCTGCTGTCTCCATGCGCGTAAATCCGAACGTAGACGCCCAAACGCACCCTTATATATCAACGGGATTGCGGGAAAATAAATTCGGCGTCAGCGTAGACGTTGCGCGACAGCTCTATCAACAAGCGAGTGAAGATCCGAATCTGAACCCAACGGGGGTCGACTGCCACATCGGCTCACAGATTAGCCGCACCGAACCTTTGCTCGAAGCGCTAACGAACCTATTAAGTCTAGTCGACGAGCTTGACCGATCGGGAATTAAACTTGAACATATTGATCTTGGTGGCGGAATGGGCATCAGATACAACGATGAAGATCCGCTGGATATCGAATCTTATGGCGGTGCCGTCGCACAACTACTCAGCGGCCGTCGGCAGACCATTTTTCTTGAACCGGGTCGGTCACTGACCGCAAACGGGGGCGTTCTACTGACACGAGCTGAGTACACTAAGCCCGGCGCTAGCGACGACATTCCTAATTTCGCCGTTGTCGATGCGGCCATGAACGACCTTATTCGCCCGGCCTTATATCAAGCCTGGCACGATGTCCTTCCCGTAAAAACCCAGCGTGATGCGGCCATGACGACCTGGCAGATCGTAGGACCAATTTGCGAATCAGGTGATTTTCTCGCCAAAGACCGCCAGCTCTCGATCGAACAAGGCGACCTACTTGCTGTGATTTCGGCTGGTGCCTACGGCATGGTCCAAGCATCGAACTACAATTCACGCGGGCGACCTTGCGAAATATTGGTTGACGGTGACACCTTTTCAGTCATCCGTCGACGTGAGACCATTTCCGATCAACTACGGTTAGAACGCGAGCAGCTATGAGCGTCTCCGCGACACAGAAATTCTACAAGATGCATAGTCTGGGCAATGACTTCATGGTGTTTGACGGTGTGAACCGAAATTTCACACCAAACAAAGCGCTTATCCAGACTTGGGGGTGTCGACACACAGGTATTGGCTTCGACCAATTGCTCGTAATCGCACCACCTGAGAACCCCGATGTTGACTTTAACTATCGAGTCTTCAATGCCGATGGGTCAGAGGCTGAACAGTGCGGCAATGGCACGCGCTGCGTCACGGCCCTGGCTCGCACCATTGGCTTAACGAAAAAAGACCACCTCGTTTGGCAGTCATTGGCAGGGCGCTTTGAAACGGAAATAGGAAATGGCCACATCAGTACGACCATGACGGTCCCCAATCTCGAGCACTCGACAATACCGTTCGATCCCTCTCGGGCAGCTGCAACGAATCGCCCCCATGTCTATCAGCTCGATGTCGACGACGAGCTGTACCACGTAACGCCAGTCTCTATGGGTAACCCACATGCGGTTTTGTTTGTCGACAATCTATTTGATCTAGATGTGGATCGCATTGGTAGTGCGCTCACCGATCATCCAGCCTTTCCAGAACGCACCAACGTCGAATTCTGTCAGATTGTAGATCGACAATTCCTGCGCATGCGCGTTTATGAGCGCGGTATTGGTGAAACGAGCGCATGTGGTACTGGCGCATGCGCCACCGTCGTCGCAGCCAATCTACTGGAGTTGGTGAACAATCGCGTTAAAGTGTCACTTCCCGGCGGCAAGTTAAAATTAGAGTGGCACGGTGGCGCCACACCAGTCTACATGGCCGGGCCCTCAACCTTTGTGTACACGGGAGAACTCGACTTACCATGACACGCGAAAATGGGACGGAAGAGGGCCGGCACGCCAATATTCCAGACAATACAGCTGCAGACACGGCCATCCCCCTTGCTGCAAATACTGAAGTCGACGCAGATCTAATCGCCACATATATACGCGAGCACCCGGATTTTTTCGTCGCTCACAAAGGCTTGCTAGCGGATTTAAACTTGCCGCATAGCCCCGGCAAAACGGTTTCCCTGGTCGAACGCCAAGTCGGGATCCTACGCGAGCGCAACGTCGATATGCGCCGGCGTATGAATGACCTGCTCGAAACAGCTCGCATCAACGACACCCTGTTCGCTAAAACCCGCTCTCTAACGTTGGCCGTCCTTGACACAGTGACTCTACAGGCCCTGAACGAGGTCTTAGCTACCCATATCCTCGCCGACTTCGAAGCCGACTTTGTCGCTTGCCATCTCTATGTCACCAAACCTGAGCAATCCGGACCGCTTGACCACTTTTTCTTCCATGGTGACGAACCCGCATTTAATCAGCTTATACAAAATCAGATGACGACTCTAACCACGCTCAGAGCGGGCGAACTCGACCAAATATTTCCCATCACCACCCATGATGGATCCGGTAGCGCGGCACTGATGCCACTTGCCCAGTCCAACTTCCAAGGCTTGCTTGCAATCGGTAGTCGTAAACCAGCCCACTTCACCTCAGACATGGATACGCTCTTTCTAGACCATATCTGTGACGTACTCGCGAAAGTCGTGCGACACCTGTTGGCTTAAGACGACTCGATGCAAAAACACATAAAGCGCTATCTTGAGCACCTGGCTACCGAGCGGCGATATTCTATACACACGGTCACTGGATACACACGCGAGCTCAGACGCTTCGCCGCTATCTGCGATACCCCTTTCGATGCAATCAAGGCACATCACATAACGCGGTTCATCACCGAACTGCATGCACTCGGTTTAAAACCGCGCAGTATTCAGCGATCGGTTTCTGCAGTACGGAATATGTTCAGCTACCTCATGCAGACAGGCGTGTGCCAAAGCAATCCTGCCACCGCCGCCATCGTGCCAAAGAGCGACGGGAAGCTACCCCGCGTTCTTGATCCTGACCAGGCATCGGCACTATTCGTCGACGAACAACCTGAACTAAACCCGCGTAAAGCCCGAGATCGGGCAATGCTGGAGGTATTGTATGGTTCAGGTTTGCGTCTCAGTGAGGCTGTTGGTCTAGATATATCTGACCTGGACTTCAGTCAAGGATTCGCAAGGGTCATGGGGAAAGGAAACAAGATACGTAATGCCCCCCTTGGACGACTTTGTGTCCAGGCACTCAAAGACTGGCTCGCTTTCCACCCGAATCCCATTCCGGATTCACCCCTATTTACTGGAAGAGGTCAGCATCGAATTTCACCACGAACGGTACAGCAACGCTTAAAGATTATTGGCATCGCTAAGCTCGGCAGCAACGAGCTTCATCCACACATGTTGCGGCATAGTTTTGCCACGCACCTGTTAGAATCTTCGGGCGATTTGCGCGCCGTTCAGGAATTGTTAGGTCACGCAGATATTGCGACTACACAGATTTATACACACCTCGATTTTCAACATCTCGCGAAAGTCTACGATGCAGCCCACCCGCGGGCGCACAAGTCGGAGGATTAAACGTTGGCCAACGCCATACAGCTCCTTACTTTAGACCTCGACAATACCCTGTGGGATGTCGACAAAATCATCATTCGCGCCGAACAAAACATGCGTCGTTGGCTGGCCGACGAGGCACCGTTGAGTCTCGAACACTACAACCAAGAGAACTTACCTACTTTTAGGCAGCAAGTCGCCGACCGCTTCCCCAATAAAATTCATGATCTCAGTTTTATGCGTACCGAAGTCTTAACGCTCGTCATGTATGCAGCAGGGTACGAATTTCAAATCGGACGCGATTTAGCGAACGCTGCTTTTGATGTGTTTTTCGACGGTCGGAATCAGGTCGAATTGTTCCCCGGTGCTGTTGAGAGTCTTACCGAACTTAGCGAACGCTACACAATCATTGCGCTAACCAACGGCAACGCGGACATTCAGCGAGCGGGCCTCAGCGCCTGGTTGAGTGGCGCAATAAGTTCGGCGGATGTCGGAAAAAGTAAACCAAGTGCAGAAATGTTTCATGCACCGTTAACGCAGTTTAGTGTCCGCCCAAATCAAGTCATCCACATCGGCGACAACCTCATTGATGACGTGCAGGGTGCACAAAACGTGGGCATGCACACAGTCTGGGTCAACCTCAAAGGTTCCCAGGGACCCGAGGAAGCGACTATCTCAACCAATGAAGCATCTGATCAACGGGGCGTGCACAAAGAGATCTCGCACCTCGCCCAGCTGTCTTCGGCAGTCGCCGAAATCGCCGCAACCTCCTAGTCAAACAGGGCTTTGACCGCTTCTAGAGTCGGTTCGATCACGACTTTGCGTTCTGCTTTGTCGACCAAAGCATCGAGGGTCGGATGTCTTGAGTCTACTTCAGGTAAGGCGCGCTTTACTGCGTCAGGAAATTTTGCGGGGTGCGCCGTCGCGATACACACTTTGGGGCCAACTATCGGACATTTCTTACTTGCCGCGACGCCCACAGCTGTGTGTGGATCGAGCACATAGCCGCTTTCAGCGTAAACATCCCGCAAAATTGCCAGTGTTTCCTCTGTGTTCACAGAGGTGGCTAAAAAGCCTGCATCATCTGGCGCACTATCGAGATGAGCCGCACCAGTTTTCTGAAAATCATTCATGAACGCCTGTAAGCGCTCGACATCGCAATCGAAGTAGTAATAAAGAAAACGTTCGAAATTACTCGCAACTTGGATGTCCATCGCCGGTGATAACGTATGATGAACATCGCCTCGCGCATACTCTCCAGATCGAAAAAACCGAGCAAGAATATCGTTTTCATTGGTACCCACAACTAGTTCTGCTATCGGAAAACCCATTTTTCTCGCAAGATACGCTGCAAAAACGTTGCCGAAATTTCCCGTAGGTACACAAAAAGAAACCGGCTCGTTGAACTTCAAACTAACGTATCCGTAATAGACGACCTGGGCCAACACCCGCGCCCAGTTCACCGAGTTCACCGCACCCAAGCTATGCGCTTCCTTGAACTCAAGGTCCGCGAAGACTTCTTTCATCAAACTTTGACAGTCATCAAAGCTTCCGTTCACTGCCACGCAGTGCACATTACTATCGGGCACCGTCGTCATCTGCAATTCTTGCAGGTGGCTCACTTTCTCGTTCGGGTAAAGGATGAAAATGTCTATCTTCTCTTGTCCGCGTACGCCTGCTATTGCCGCACTACCCGTGTCCCCAGATGTCGCACCCAATATATTTAGATGACGCCCATCCTTCGTGAGCGCATGCTCAAACAGTTGTCCGAGAAGCTGTAAGGCAACGTCTTTAAACGCCAGCGTCGGACCATGAAATAGCTCAACCAGTGTGACGTCACCAAGTTCTCTTATCGGTACCACTTCAGGATGGTCGAAGGTGGTATAGGCTTGGTCGATGAGGTCATTGAGTGTTGACCGTTCAATGTCGTCGGCAAAGATGCTGATTAGTTCTTTCGCGAGAGACGGGAAATCTAGGCTGCGCCAATCCTCAAGTTGAGGAACGATGTTCGGGATGTACTCGGGCACCAACAATCCACCATCTGACCCCAGGCCCATCAGGAGACTTTGCTGGAAACTCACACCGTTAACACCGCCACGGGTGCTGCAGTACTTCATAACGCGCCTCTAGTTAACATCGCACTCATACCCGTATCCACTATCGGACGGTCAATCCGCCTCACCAAAAGTGCGTATTCTAAATGTTACCTTTCGTTAGATCGAGCCACGTCCGTAGTTGTTTTACAGCTTATTCGCGAGTGAGCGAACAAGCGCTGTTCTATCGACCTTACTTCACCGCCTTTGCTAAACAATGCCTCGAGACCGGGGATGCTACCTGGCCTCGGTCTGAAGCACTTGCTACGGTGCTGTAGACCGCATCTGCGCGCCTTATTGATGCCTATTCGCTCGCTTGCTAGTCAGTCATTGGGCACGCTTTTTTACGCACGTTTTTTGTCGCCTAGTGGCCAGCAAAAGTCGAGGATGGCGCCAGAAAAAGAGCAAAAAAATGGGACGGTCAACTGGCCGTCCCATTTTCTCATCCAGTTACTGCCAACTAGCCCATTCGAGAAAACTCCGGGTAGGCTTCTATCCCGCATTCGGCCACATCGACTCCTTCATATTCCTCTTCCTCTGATACTCGGATGCCCATCAGGCTCTTCAAGGCAAACCAAACCAGTAAGCTGGCACTAAAGGTCCAGGCAAAGATCACGACAACACCGGTTAGCTGCGCGACCCAGGTTGCATCAGCATTCGTAAAGCAGACCGCGAACAATCCCCATATCCCACACACCCCGTGCACAGAGATCGCACCCACGGGGTCATCGATCTTCAGCTTGTCAAAGGCAACGATGGAAAAGACAACTAACAAGCCGCCGACACCACCAATCAACAACGACTGAATGGCCGTACCCGCGAGCGGCTCTGCTGTTATCGATACTAAGCCTGCCAACGCCCCATTAAGCGCCATGGTTAAATCCGCTTTACCGAACAGAACGCGCGCGAGCATCAACGCGGCCACGAGACCACCCGCTGCCGCTGTATTAGTATTCACAAAGATCTGCCCGACCGCGTTAGCGTCTGTGATGTTGCTAGAAATCAGTTGAGAGCCGCCATTGAATCCAAACCAGCCAAACCAAAGAATGAACATTCCCAGTGTCGCCAGTGGCATGTTCGCCCCGGGAATCGGATTAACCTCTCCATTCTTGCCATACTTACCCGCTCTCGGTCCCAATAACAACACGCCAGCTAACGCGGCTGCTGCGCCACACATGTGGACTACCCCAGAACCGGCAAAATCTAGAAAACCCAGTGCATCAAGCGCACCGCCACCCCATTTCCAAAACCCTTGGACCGGGTAGATAAAGCCTGTCATGACCACGGCAAACACTAGGAAAGCCCAAAGCTTCATCCGCTCGGCGACCGCGCCTGAAACAATCGACATCGCAGTGGCAACGAAGACGACCTGGAAGAAAAAGTCGGCACGTGCGGAATAATAAACGTCACCACCGGAGGCAAGCACTGCCTCCACAGTATGCTCATCGCCGATCAAACTACCCAGGATCGGAAACCAAGAGCCTTCTCCGACGCCGGGATACATGATCGCGTATCCGACAAGTAGGTACATAATCGACGCAATCGCAAAAAGCGCGACGTTTTTAGTCAGGATTTCTGACGTGTTCTTAGCTCTTACCATGCCTGCTTCGAGCATGGCGAAGCCTGGGGCCATGAACATGACCAGCACACCCATTAATAGAAAGTAAAGGGTATCCACTGAGTAACTCAGTTGCGTTAAATCTTCCACGATGTTCTCCGGGGTAGGGGGGTTAGACGGCGTCCGCGCCGGTTTCCCCAGTTCGAATACGCACAACGTCTTCTAGCGCCGCAACGAATATTTTTCCGTCACCGACCTTGCCGGTGTTGGCTGAACGAGTAATCGCTTCGACAACTTGGTCTAGGAGACCATCGTCTATCGCAGTCTCGATTTTTATTTTGGGCAAAAAATCAACGACATACTCGGCGCCACGGTAAAGTTCTGTGTGACCTTTTTGGCGGCCGAAACCTTTCACTTCGGTGACAGTCATCCCTTGCACCCCAACCTCGGACAGTGCTTCACGCACATCGTCTAGTTTGAAGGGTTTAATTATTGCCGTTATTAGTTTCATAAAATTGCTCCTTTAGTCTCAATCCGGGACACGTCGTTTGTTCGGTGATTACGTGGAAGTCTCAACCGTGTCCCAAGACTGTCGTCATTGTTCCACTAATGCAAGACCACGATCTGGCTAGAACGTTTTGCCGATGGTGAATATCAGTGCTTCGCTTTCGGTCGCATCACCATCACTATCAACCTGATCTGAAAGTTCATCACTCGAGAGGACTACCGCGATACCGAAGTCTATTTCCGCGACGGTTGTGCCCCAACCGAGCTCAACGTAGTCGCCATCGAAGTCATCGCCAAATGTGCCGTACTTCGCGTACACCCCATTTTCAAATTCGACAGTACCAGCCAGGAAGTCATAATCTGCGTCATCACCAAATCCGTCCCACTCTCCGACTGAGTACTCAAGGCCAAACAGACCGTAGCCAAGATTGAGGTTCACCTCTTGGTAGGTGTCATCAAATTCACCGGTATAGTAGTAGCCTGTGAAACCGAGCGAGGCGGAAAACCCTTCTTCAGTTTCGATCCCATATCCGAAATAGCCATCAATCTCTAATCCATCGCCAACATCAGCGGTCCAAGCACCTGCATAGAAACCACTTTCTTCATAGTCGACACCAGCACTGGCTGACGAGTTCTTTTGTTTGATCCCCCGATAGTAGTATTCAGACGCATAGCCTACGTTGTAGGAAACATCGGCCCTCGCCACACTAGTCGTTGCGAAGGCACTGATGCCCATTAACGCCAGCAGCCCAATTTTCGTCAGTCTGTTCATTCTCGATTTCCTCGATTCTCCAATTTACACTTCATGCATGCACCACACACAACTGCACTACACACAACTGCACCATAGATTATGCAAGGGCCGGGCCAACTCTGCATACCGCGGTATATCAACTAGTTATAACAATTCAAGGCCAGATCCATTGGCATCGCCAAAGCGGTCGTCCCGATGGAGCACTATTTCAGCACCCCATGCACCACAATGGTGCGCTAAAGTAGCCACGTCGGCGGGCCAAAGCAGACATCTATGGTGCCTGTTTCCTCAGCCACACCGCAGAATAAGCGCTTCACTGTTGAGAACTGTTTGATGAATCCTGTACCGCTTCTGTTAGAACGTCACAAACCCTTTCTCCAACTCCATCCTAATCTTGGGCGGATAGATCGAAGATTCTCCGGCCAGTTCGCACGGGTTCCGACCAATGACAACGCAGCGCTTAACTCGCAATTGGCCAAGCTTCGCCAACAAGTTGCCAATCTGGAAGCTCGATTGCGCGATCTACCTGCTTGAGCAAGGTGATCTACAGTCGAGTTGTGGTCGGCATGGACGCATCCCTCGTCGTGGTCGAGAGCCAGATCGCAGCCGGTCTACCAAGCACGACTATCGTAGGCTTGCCAAAGGGCGCCGTCCGTGAGTCTCGCGATCGTGTGGCAGCTGCGCTTCGGAGCTCAGGATTCACATATCCGAAGGGTAAAGTGACCATAAACCTCGCGCCCGGCAATTTGCCCAAATCAAGCAGCTGCCTGGACCTACCAATTGCACTCAGCATACTCGTAAGCTCAAAGCAAGTTGCCAGTGAACACGCTCACAAATACGAGTGGATTGGTGAGCTCGGCCTGGACGGGGATTTACGACAAACGCCTGGCAGTATTATCTGCGCGCTGGCAACGTATCACGCCGACCGCACACTCGTCGCACCCGCAGGCGCTGCAGGGGAACTGGGGCATTTGATTCGTTACCATCGGCAAATCTCCGTGGCGGTAGCATCCTCTCTGACAACCGCAGTGGCAGTTCTCAACACACCCGAGAGGCCACTGTCAGTCCGTGCTGTCCGCGCCGAAGTACCACCGCAAAGCAACACGTACAATGACATCGTGGGACAAACCTTGGCGAAACGCGCGCTCGCATTGGCTGCTGCTGGCGGCCATCACTTGCTCTTGGTTGGGCCGCCAGGCAGCGGCAAAACCATGCTCGCGCGCGCGCTTGCGGAACTGCTGCCACCACTGACCCATGAACAATCTCTCGAGGTTGCTGCGGTTTATTCCAGCACCGGTTTGGACGCGCCTGGGCATCGTCCTTTTCGTGAACCTCACCACTCAGCAAGTAGCGCGGCGCTGCTCGGTGGCGGCCAGATTCCACGTCCAGGAGACACCGCCCTCGCCCATCACGGTGTTTTGTTCTTGGACGAATTGCCGCATTTCAAACCCGCCGTGCTCAATAACCTCCGAGAACCGATCGAAACTGGTTCGGCAACACTGTCTCGGGTTGGCTATCGCGTCAGTTACCCATGTCGCTTTCAACTAGTCGCCGCCATGAATCCTTGTCCGGCCGGGCGGTCCTGCAAGGCGCACAGTTGTCGCTGCAACCCGGAACAAGTGCGCCGCTACCAGAGTCGGATTTCTGGTCCGCTTATCGACCGTATAGACTTACAAGTGTTGGTCCAGGAAGTGCCTCAAGCGGAGCTTCTCGCCAGTGACCACCCGGCGATCGACCTTGAAAATCTTAGACAACACATCGCAGAGGCTCACCAGAAGCAAATCGAACGACAAGGCGTCAGCAATGGAGCTCTCTCGCCCCGGCAAGTCACGCAAATGATTCGAGAGGCTGGGGTTAGCTCGAGTTTGCTCGAGACTCTCGCAAAAAAAGAGTTTTCCGCTCGAAGCCTACACAAGATCTGGAAAGTTGCTCGTACTGTTGCGGATCTGGCCAATGAAAACAGCATTGAAGACCAACATGTCCTACAAGCACTGGGGTTTCGAACTCTCGATTGGGAGGGCGGCTTGAACGTCCGTCCCTAGATCTTGCCTATAGTTGATCCAACATATAGGTCACCGCACTACCCAGTTCATCGTCAGAACAGTTCATACAAGTACCTTTTGGCGGCATCGCGTTTATGCCATTCAACGTCGTCTCCATGAGCATGTCCATGCCTTTATCGACGCGCGGTTGCCAGGCACCCGTATCCCCTAATAGTGGCGCATCACTCACACCGGTAGCGTGACAGACAAAGCAGTATTGGTTGTAAATCTCTGCCCCGCTCATCGGGCTAGAGGCAACCGCTACGGCAGAGCCGCCGCAGTCTCCTCCCGCTCGGCATACGGAACCGGCAGGTTTCAACCGTTCGGCAATTTCTTCATTGGTGCCCGGTGGGATTGCATAGATTCCCAGTGCGAGCACTGCAGTCGTCGTGGCGAGCAAAATTCGCTTCAAAACTCTCTCCTTGAAAGGCGGTAGGCCGGGGTTAGGATTTCGGCGCGGAATTATAGCGTTACGACGGGATTTTTACAGCGCTGTCACTGAAGGGAATCCACATTAGTGTGTTGGGCTTGGCCAAGTACATTAAATGGCGGCCGAATCTACTAGATTCGTGGCTAACTTAGATCAAACCGGCGCGTCGAGCCCACTTTTCGGTGGCATCAAGCCCCTCTGCGAACTTGCTACAAAGCTCATCAATCTGATCTGGAGAGATAATTAGTGGCGGGCAGAAAGCGATTGCATCGCCCATGTTTCTCAAAATGAC
>JAQWQN010000029.1 GCA_029244465.1 Pseudomonadales bacterium | reverse complement strand
GCCACAACCACAAGATCGGCCCATCGAGCGAGCTCGATATGGCCCATCGCAGCTTCAGCGTTTTCATCCCACAGCGTTTGTCTAACCGGGTGGCCTGAGACGGCCTGTAGCGAGGTTGGCGTCACAAAATGGTGGGCGTTGGCTGACAAGACAACTTGTACTTCTGCACCAAGGGCGGTCAAAGATCGCACGAGTAAAGGTGCTTTATAGGCTGCGATGCCAGCGGAGACACCGAGGATAATGTTTTTGTCAGCTAGAGCATTGGCGTTCATCATATTTGTCTAATCACGTTATCGCGCAGCCAGGTTGGAATACGCAGTGTGTCGGTGTGTTTTACGAGCACGCGAAAAGACTAGGGTACCTCGACTTGGGATATATCTAAATGAATAAGGATACATCTTCGCTACCGGTTCGCTTATGGCAAAAATCGGAACAGCCGCGCACGCGAATACTCAATGGTGATGCTGCAGCACTCACTTTGGCAGAGCTGCTCGCGGTTTGCTTGGGCTCAGGATCTGTTGGAGAGAGCGCCGTGATGCTGTGTACACGATTACTCTCGAAATTCGGCGATCTCGATGGTCTCCTGCAGGCATCGACAAGAGAGTTGCTTGCAACACACGGTCTTGGGGAAGCCAAAGTAGCGCACATAAAGGCGCAACATGAGTTGGCCTTGCGCTACAGTGAAGAACGACTTCGGGCTAAGCCCTTATGCCTGAAAACAGCCGCGCAAGCTCACCCAAACGTCGCTGGCGACGCAGAGGAGCGGATGAGCGACCTTGCAGCGGTCAGTCGGTTCCTTCAGCGTAAGCTTGCCTTTTCACATCAGGAAGTGTTCGGCTGCTTGTATCTCGATACGAGGCAACGGTTTATCAAGTTTGAAATACTGTTCAAAGGCTCTATCAATCGTGCACATGTGTACCCAAGAGAGTTGATTAAGCGATGTATCGATCTTGGCGCAGCGGCGGTTATTTTGACGCACAATCATCCATCAGGCATTGCTGAACCCAGTCAGGCAGATTTGGAAATGACCCGAATTTTGATTACCGCACTACAGCATATTGATGTAAAAATACTTGACCACATAGTCGTGTCCAACGAGCAGACGTTTTCTTTGGCGAGTCACGGGTTGCTGATATGACAATCTGTCGGAACGGGCGTTTGCATCGGTAGGCGTGAATCCCGCACAGTTCGTCTTGTACTCGGCAGGCCGCTTTGGTATAAACGCGCCTCTTTTTCTCTCGGTGCTAGGAACATGTCTCAGGTATGCCAAGTTACAGGCAAGGGGCCAATGGTTGGAAACAATGTCAGCCACGCTCAAAATAAGAATCGCCGCCGCTTTTTACCTAATCTCCATTACCATAGATTTTGGGTTGAGTCTGAAAAACGCTATATCAGGCTCCGTGTCTCATCGAAGGGTATGCGGATTATAGACAAGAAAGGTATCGACGGAGTGCTCGAAGATATGCGTGCGCGTGGCCAGAAGGTCTAGCAGCAAACACGGAACTTACCGCAGACAAAAAGAGGAATTCTAATGCGAGAAAAGATCAAGATGGTATCCAGTGCCGGTACGGGCCACTACTACACCACCGACAAGAACAAGCGCACGACACCTGACAAGCTGGAAATGAAGAAGTACGATCCCGTCGTCCGCAAGCACGTGCTCTACACTGAAGCCAAAATTAAGTAGGCACCCTTCCTAGATGCCCGAACTGCCTGAGGTGGAGACTACCCGCCGGGGGCTGGAACCGTGGGTTACTGGACGAACCTTAAAGGCAACTCGAACTTATCAACGTTCGTTGAGATGGCCGATCCAGGCGCCTGAGTCCCTCAATGGGGCTACGATTAATGGACTTTACAGGCGAGGTAAATACTTACTTTTCGATTTGGATCTGGGTATAGGTAACAGTGGCACATTGATTGTTCACCTCGGCATGTCCGGTAGCTTGCGGGTTCTGCCCTTGGATACGCCCCGGCTTAAACATGATCATTTTGACTTGCATGTCGATGGGCCGCGCATAGCCGGAGGATCCGACCAGGGCAGCTTAATTAGGCTCAATGATCCGAGACGCTTTGGTTGTGTACTGTATCAATCCGGAGCCGATGCTGAAGTCCATCCACTGCTTGCGCATCTTGGCGTCGAGCCCCTGGGCAACGAGTTTTCGGGGGAATATTTGTTCCAACGATCACGCCACCGCAAGCTTGCCGTCAAGAATTTCATCATGGATGGCAAAATCGTCGTTGGCGTCGGCAATATCTACGCTGCTGAATCGCTATTTTTGGCGGGAATACGTCCGATCGTACCTGCAGGAAAAGTCTCGCGACAGGCGTATGCGGACTTGAGTGATCGGATCCAAAGTGTGCTGAGCAATGCGATCCGCCAGGGTGGTACGACCTTGCGAGATTTTGTGGGTTCCGATGGTAAACCGGGATATTTCCAGCAGTCGCTTTATGTTTACGGCCGAGAGGGGCAGCCTTGTCGGGTTTGCATGACGCGGCTTAAGGGAATTACGATCGGCGCTCGCAGTTCAGTTTATTGCCCAAATTGTCAGCGCCGTAGTGGTTTTCAACCGCCAAAATTGGATGTCGCTGGATAAACCAAAGCTAGTCGTTCCCGTCGAGTGCCTCGACCACAGCTGGATGTACAAACTGAGCGATGTCACCGCCTAAACTTGAAATCTCTCGCACCAGCGTCGAAGAAATGAAAGAGCAATCCTTGGACGTCGGCAGAAAGACGTATTCTATGTCCGAATCTAAAGATTGGTTCATTTCAGCCATCTGAAACTCATAGTCGAAGTCAGTCACGGTCCGGAGCCCTCTGAGGATAAAACGGGTGCCCTTTGAGCGAACGTAATCAACCAAAAGCGTATTGAAGCCATCCACGGACACGCGATCGCCGTGCTTGCTCAGAACTTTCTCACATAGGTCTATGCGGTCCTTGAGGTCGACTTTTGGGTTTTTCTGCGCGGATGTCCCGATCGCAAGTACCACATGGTCAAATAGATTAAGCGCCCGTTCAACCAAATCTGTATGGCCGTTGGTGATCGGATTAAACGAACCTGGATAGATGACTGTCTTCACCTATAGCCCTCCCTTACTGCTGCCCCACGAAGTCCCTATTAGATCCTCGCCCCTGCTGCCACACTGGTATTGCGTGTGACGAGGGCGCGATCTTAGCTGCCGTTTCAACCCCCTGCAACAGGGACCCTAATTAAGACGTCGCGTCGTGTTCAACATGGAAATGGCAGAGGAGAGCTTGTGCGTCACCGGCGCGACTGGACTTGGCCGTGATATAGCCTAGTTTGGTTAGAGTGGGACGGATCGATTCGGCATCTTGCGACTCGATATAGAGCCAGCGGGGTGGCCGGGGTTTTGCCGCCAGTGAGGTGGCGGCATCATGCAACAAGTTCGGGGTTTTGAATGGTGGATCTAAGAAGGCAATATCCCAATAGACATCGTCCGAACGATGCACGAAATTGATTGCGTCCTGACATCTGATTTGAACGGATGGCCCAGCGTTAAGAAGGACAGCGCATTGCTTCATGTGGTCGGTTGCGGCGCGTCGTGAATCGACCAGCGTCACGTGACTGGCCCCTTGGGACAGGGCTTCGAAGCCAAGAATCCCACTCCCGGCAAACAGGTCAAGACAGTGCGTGTCCATAATATCTGGTCGTAACCAGTTGAACAGTGTTTCCCGCATGCGACCGAGCGTGGGCCGTAAATCTGGCGCTGAATGAAAGTGGAGCTTTCGTCCTCTCCACTTACCACCGATAATGCGCACCTCTTGGGATTTACGCGTTCCCATACATTAACTCAAGCATTAGCAAAAAGGATCGGACAACATTGGGTGAGGATACATCAGAGAGCGGGGTTACGGACAAAGACGATAATGAGAAAGTGGGTATCTGGAGCCGGATGCGCAAGGGGCTCGCAAAGACCCGAGTCCAGCTTGCTGAAGGCGTTGGCAACCTGCTGCTTGGTGAACGAGAAATCAACGACGAGGTATTGGAGGATCTCGAGACCGCGCTGTTGCTGACAGACGTGGGGTTCGCAACGACAGAGGCGATCATGACGGATCTCGCTGGTCAGGTTGCAAGGCAAGAACTTAATAATACAACGGCTCTATATGCGTCGCTGAAAACGCTCCTCGTGCAAAGACTTGAGCCGCTGCAGAGGCGACTGGAGATTAGTCATCAACCGCACGTTATCTTTTTTGTGGGCGTCAATGGTGTGGGTAAAACTACGACGATCGGGAAGCTGGCTAAACGTTTTCAGGCAGAGGGCAAGAGTGTGTTGCTTGCGGCTGGGGATACGTTTCGAGCCGCTGCTGTAGGACAGCTTAAAGCTTGGGGTGAGAGAAATGATGTGCCGGTCATCGCACAGGGGCAAGGGTCGGATAGCGCGTCAGTCGTGTTTGACGCGTATGAGTCGGCGCGCTCAAGACATGCTGACGTGCTGCTAGTTGACACCGCCGGGCGTCTTCAGGCCAAGACACAGCTGATGGATGAGCTGAAGAAGATACATCGAGTCATTAAGCGGTTAGATGCTGAGGCGCCTCACGATGTGATTTTAGTGCTTGATGGTGGTGTGGGACAGAACGCACTCAGTCAGGTAGCGCTCTTTGACGAGGCGGTTGATCTAACTGGGCTTGTGATCACGAAGCTCGATGGTAGCGCTAAAGCTGGCGTATTGTTTGCGATTGCCGCAATGTCAGACATTAATATACCGGTCCACTTTATTGGCGTCGGTGAGAGCATTGATGATTTGCGTGACTTTGAAGCGGATGTTTTTGTCGATGCGTTGCTGAAACCAGGAGACGATTGATTACATGGGCCAGATTGAACTGCAACATGTGACTAAACGCTTCGAGAATGGGCACGAGGCAGTGGCAGATGTTTCGACCTCGTTTGCGGAGGGCTCGATGACGTTCTTAACAGGCCGTTCTGGGGCAGGTAAGAGTACGTTTCTAAAATTGTTGATCAGAGCCCAGCAACCGACCCGGGGTAAGATTTTCGTAAACAACATCAATATTGCGGGAATGCCTGAACGACGTTTGCCTAGGTATAGACAACACATTGGTGTCGTTTTTCAGGATCATCACTTGCTGTCGACGCGGACCGTTTTTGACAACGTGGCGACGCCGCTACGGGTTGCGGGTTTGTCCGAAAAAGATGTGGCTAGGCGAGTACGACCCGCGTTGACAACTGTAGAACTCGATGGCAAGGAGGGTTTGTACCCAAAACACCTCTCGACCGGAGAGCAACAAAGAGTGGGCATAGCTCGGGCAGTGGTCATACGACCCAAAATCCTTCTCGCGGACGAACCGACCGGCAATTTGGATCCGGCTCTTTCGCGCCACATAATGGAATTGTTTGCTAGATTCAATCAGGTGGGAACAACCGTGATTGTGGCGAGTCACGATGTATCTCTTATCGAAACGATGGGTGCTCGCATATTGAATTTAGAGAACGGTCGGATTGTTAGCGACAGAGTAACCGAGGTGCCCTCCGGGCTAGAAAATTCCTCGGGAGAAATGTCATAGCGAGCGATTCAGCGCAGCGCAAACACCCGTGGGATGAGGGCCGGCGATCGCCGTTCACATGGGTCAGGGACCACTTGCGGGTAAGCGCGGAGTCCTGTCATTTTATTAGTTCAAGGCTTGGGAGCAGTTTCATGGTGTGGTTTGTTGTGGGCATTGCGCTCGCACTCCCCGCTGGGCTTTGGCTAGTCCAAGTCAACATGGAAGAGATGACCGTCGAATGGCAAGGGCGTCCAGGCTTGAGTGTCTACTTTGAATTAGATGCAAGCCCAGAGCGAATATATGCGGTAAAGCGATTCCTGGTGCAGACGCCCAGTGTGAAGACGGTCAAGGTGACGAGCGCGGCCGATGCGCTTGCTGAGTTTAAAAACTACAGCGGTTTGGGTGATGCGCTTGAGCTGCTGAACGAGAATCCGCTGCCGGCTTCACTTCAGGCGCAATTTGCTGACGGTATCACCGGCGCTGTGGTCGACGCGTTAACCGAGCGGCTGGGTCAGCAAGTTGGGGTCGGGGAGGTCGTGGTTGAGAAGACCTGGCTGGAGCGCTTGAATGACATCTCAAGCGTTGTTAGCCGTCTGAGTGTGGTGCTTGCAATCTTATTTGGCATGGGCGCCGTGTTGGTGACCGCCTCTTCAGTGCGCTTGGCGATTGAGGCGCGGTTAGACGAGTTGCGAGTGTTGAAGCTAGTTGGCGCAACTGCCGGGCAGATTCGCCGTCCTTTCCTATACTTCGGTGTAATATACGGGTTTGGTGGCGGTGTCATTGCGTCGATGTTGATTGCGATCACGGTTTTAGTGATTGAACCACCGCTACAATCGCTGCTTGGCAGTTACGATCAAGCCTTGAATATGGTGGGCTTTGACCCCATTTTCTTGGTTGTGCTATTAGCAGTCGGCGGTAGTCTCGGCGTTCTTGGTGCACTGATAGCCGTAAGGCAGCGCTTGGCGGCCTTAGAAATATTTTAACTGCATGTATATCAATAACTTATTAATTCAAACGAGTATTCCAGAACTTAATTTTCGATTAGCAGTCCAACGAAGAGAGTGCTAGAATCTAGCCATTAGTGTTACCGGAGGTATCACATGACAACAAATTTAATGGCAATGCCGAGCCTCTCGCCGGGGCGTGATCTTGATGCGTATTTGAATACCATTGCAGGCTTACCGGTTTTGAGCGCTGAAGATGAGAAAGTCTTGGCGGATCGTTTCTACCATGAAGAAGATCTAGACGCGGCCAGAGAGCTGGTGCTATGTCACCTGCGTTTCGTGGCGCATCTCGCGCGATCATATAGCGGCTACGGTTTGCCGCAGGCCGACCTAATTCAGGAAGGTAACGTCGGTCTGATGAAGGCGGTTAAGCGCTTTGACCCGAATGTAGGGGTCCGCTTGATATCTTTCGCGGTTCACTGGATCAAGGCGGAAATTCACGAGTATGTGTTACGCAACTGGCGGATCGTCAAAGTTGCTACGACCAAGGCTCAGCGAAAGCTCTTTTTCAATTTGCGCAGCGCGAAAAAAGAGCTGTCTTGGTTATCGCCAGCCGAAGTACAAGCGATAGCGGACGATCTAGGGGTTCCGACAACGGAAGTCAATCGCATGGAGGGTCGTATGGCGGCCTCTGACATGGCGTTTGACGGATATGATGCCGATGATGGTGAGGTCACAGCGCCTGCTCACTATCTGACGGCACCTACTGCAGATCCAGCGGATTTGGTTGCGGACGCTGATGAAACAAAAGAGTCGAGTGAACGGCTCGCGTTTGCGCTAAGTGACCTTGATGAGCGTAGTCGCGACATTTTGGCTCGACGATGGTTGCAAGACGACAAGGCGACCTTGCACGAGCTCGCGAATGAATACGGTGTATCCGCCGAAAGAATTCGTCAGTTAGAAAAAAATGCGATGAAGAAAATGCGTAAGGCGATAAAAGCCTGATTCAAGCTGCCCTTTCGATAGGCTCGATAGGTGGCATGAGCGCCGTTGTTCTCGGCGCTTTCGGAGCGCATGCGCTTGAAGCTCATTTTTCTGCTGACGAGTTAGAGACTTGGGGTACGGCAGTGCTTTATCAATTTGTTCACTCGCTAGCACTTGTGCTGACGGGTATCTGGGCGATGGTGCTACCGTCGCCGGGGTTAAAACTGGCGCTGTGGTCGTTCGTGCTTGGTATGTTCTTCTTTTCAGGGTCGCTTTACCTTCTGCTCGCAACAGGCCAGAGCTGGTTGGGCGCGGTTGCCCCGATTGGCGGAACTGCCTTCATCGTAGGTTGGGTTGGACTGTTTCTAAGTGCGCGCGGCCTAACAACGGCGTCCATCCGGAAGGTATAGTTCGCAGATTTCGAAAGAAAGGGCTGGACGAACAAAGGGACAACGAAAGTGTCTAATGATTCGTTTTCGAAATATAGCTACATCCGCCGGCGGGGGCGAGCGACTGTTGGTCAGATACGAGCATTCGAACAAGAACTGGATCGCTATGCGTTGACCTTGGATAAAGTTGAAGCAATCTCTCGCAGAGGTGGCGCGCTCGGAATCGAAGTGGGCTTTGGTATGGGTGACGCGCTGGTTGAATGGGCAGAACGCCTACCGACGTGGAACTTTATTGGCATTGACATGTATCAACCGGGTGTCGGCTCACTTGTTAACAAACTCGTAACGCTCGAGCTGACAAATGTTCAAGTCGCGAACCTGCCCGCTCAAGAAGTTTTTGCTCAGCTGAGTAGCGATTCGGTTGATGAGGTCATAATTCTCTTCCCGGATCCTTGGCCGAAGAAGAGGCACGCCAAGCGGCGGTTGATACAGACACCTTTTATGAATGATGTCGCTCGCTGCCTAAAAAATTCTGGAATTCTGCGAATTGCCACGGATTGGGAGCCTTACGGAGATTGGATCCGGGAAGTATTAGCCAGACAGGAAGGTCTCGTTTTAGTGGAAGATCTTATTACCGGGACGGAAGATGGCAGTGTTCGAGAAACTACGACCAAGTTTGAGCGTCGTGGGCAACGGTTAGGGCATGGCATCCACGATCTTTGTTATCAGTCGATCAAAAATTCAGCGACGACAGAGTCCAAGTAGCGATAGCCCAACGGCGTGGTTGCGATACGGTCGTCGCGTACTAGGGTTTTTGCGACGAGGCGTTCCCAATTGGCTGCGACCAGATCCCATTCCAAGCCTGTTTGTATCTTAAACGTCGGAAACGATACACCGTCTTTGAGGCGCAGAGCATTCAGCATGAATTCGAAAGGGAGTTCGCTCGTCGGGATCTTGGAACGGTTCCCCATGGTGGGCGTTGCCGTGTAGACGCGCGGTTGGTGAGGGTTCTGTGTCCGTTGAGGCGTAGACTGCTTAGTTTCTTTGCCATGGGCGCCAGCACCGAGGCCAATGTAGTCGCCGAATTGCCAGTAATTCAGATTTTGCTGGCACGGCCGTTTGCGGGTGAAAGCGGATACTTCATACCTTGCGTATTCAGCCTTCTCCAGAAGTTCAAAGCCTAGGGCCTCAATCTCTGCGAGGACCGGTTCCCTTGGCAGTATTGGGGGGCGAGCCGCAAACTCGGTTTTTGGTTCAAGGGTTAGCTGGTACCAAGATATGTGTTCTGGGCCGAGGTCGATTGCGATTGCGAGATCATTCAACGCATTGTCCACCGTTTGCCCAGGCAAACCCCACATGAGATCAATATTGATATTGTCGAAGCCGGATTTTCGCGCGGAAGCAAAAGCGCTTTTTGCGTCTTCAGCGGCATGAATCCGTCCGAGTTCCACCAAGTGGCGATTATTAAATGTCTGGGCACCGATCGAAAGTCGGTTTATTCCGGCTGTAAGATAGCGTCCAAAATCGACGTGTTCTGTTGTGCCTGGGTTGGCCTCCATTGTGATTTCAGCTCCAATCGCTACAGGTATTTCCTGTAAAACCTGCGCGAAATTCTCCGGTGCAAAAAGACTAGGTGTCCCACCGCCGAAAAAAACCGATTTGAAACTAAGTTGCTCATCAAAGCCACTGTGTCGATGTCGCCATTCTTCAAGTATTGCTTCGATATAGGCCGAAAGATCGCTCTCTGGCTTAAGAGGGTGGGAATTAAAGTCACAATAAGGACATTTCTTAATGCACCAGGGAAGGTGAACGTACAGGCCTGGATTCGGTAACACGAAACGTTAGCCCTGGGGATCGCTCGATTGACCCTGCCGTTGATCTTGGAGCTGAACAATCAACTGATTACACGCAAGGCCACGATGGCTGATCCGATTTTTCTCCTCAGAGGAGAGTTCCGCGGAAGTGATGCGAAACCCGTCGGGCACAAAATAAGGATCGTAGCCAAAGCCGTTGGCTCCGCGTGGTTCATGCAAGAGCGTGCCATGCCAGGCGGCTGTTGCGATTAAGGGCGTTGGATCCTCTGCATTACTGAAGAAGACGATGGCACAGAAATAATACGCAGGCACTGGGTTTGTGAATTCAGCAATTGATGCGACCAGTTTGTCGTTATTTTCTCGGTCGCTCGCCCCCTCCCTGGCGAAACGGGCTGAATAGATGCCCGGGGCACCCCCAAGGAGAGGGACGACGATACCACTGTCATCGGCCACCGCGGGCAGGCTTGTCGCCATGGCAACCGTTCTCGCCTTGATAATGGCATTTTCGACAAAAGTTGTGCCTGTTTCTGCGGGGCTAGGTACATCATGCTGGGCCTGGCTTTCGAGAGTGAGGCCCAGCGGTGAGAGCATGGGTTCAAGCTCATCGAGCTTGTCAGGGTTTCGCGACGCGAGCACGACTCGCACTATTCCTCCCAGTACATTTTTTGTTGAAAGGAGATGTTTTTGCTCGTCCCGTCTGGAAGTGCTACGTCTATTTCTACGCGATGGACCTCTTCGTCGGCATGATTAAGCAGCGCTAGATAATAGATTGCCGGTCCTTCTTCCACCATTGAAAAATCTAATGATTGATTTTGGCCTAACAGATTCCGAGAGCGGCCGGTCACATCGGCTCGCGTTGCGTGGCCTTCTTTGTCGAGAATTGAGACGTTCACAAGAGCACGATTTTGTCCGCGAGGAATGTTGTACTGAGCTGCGATGTTGGGTCGCAAAAAAGTTGTTGGAAACACAATATAGTGGATTTCGTTGTCACCGGCGGCGACCTTTTGTTCTGCATGGTTTTGTGCTGAAAATATTAGCGCGATCAGGGCGCAGGTAAAGTGAGCAATAGGAAGTAGACGAATCATTTAGCCCGCCCCAATCTGTAAAACGCAGTCGTTCCGAGTAAGTTGGGCAAAAGTGATATCCACTTTGATTCGTTGTAGTGAGGACTGACCACTCGACGGTGAATGATACGCAACCCTAAAGCACGGCATAGTTGTTCGAAGTCTTTGCACGTACATAGGTGAATGTTAGGCGTATCAAACCATGCGTGTGGAAGATCGCGAGAGATTGGCATCCGCCCTACGCTCAGTAGCTGAGCACGGCAACGCCAATGCCCAAAATTTGGGAAGGTGACAATGCATTCTTCACCGATGCGGAGCATTTCTTTGAGCGTGTGGTCGGGTGCTCGCACACTCTGTAACGTTTCTGTCATGACAACCATATCGAAACTAGAATCTTGGAAGTTCGAGAGGCCTTCGTCCAGATTCTGCTCAATGACATTGACCCCCTTTTCGAGGCAGATGCGAATGTTTTCAGGATCGACGTCTAACCCATATCCATTTACCGCCTTGTTTTCTTGCAAGTGAGCCAGCAAATCGCCCTTCCCGCACCCAAGATCAAGGACCCGGGCGTCGGCATTTATGAGCGACGCGATATGAGCGAGATCTGGGCGCAGCGAACTCACGCGGGCCTCACGTTTGTATCAAGTTCTTTGTATAGGTGTCTTAGGTAGGCATGCAACACATCGAAGTAGCGTGATATGGGCAGTAGAAAAGAGTCATGTCCGTGCTCTGAATCGATGATCGCGGTTGCCACGTTTTTGCCCGCGGAGACCAACGCATCAACAATTTCTTGCGACCGCTCCACAGAAAATCGCCAATCGCTCGTGAATGAGACGACAAGGAAGCGTGCGCGCACATCGTTGAGTGCTGTGGCAAGGTCGTTGTCATGTTCGCTGGCGGGATCGTAAAAATCGAGCGCCTTAGTCATAAGGACATAGGTATTGGCGTCGAAGACTTGTGAGAACGATTTACCCTGGTGGTGTAGATAGCTTTCCACTTGAAATTCAACGTCATCACCTTTTTGTGGGTTGCCTGACTTGATCTCCCGACCGAATTTCTCGCGCATGCCATCGTCCGAGAGATAAGTCACGTGACCGATCATGCGGGCCAACATGAGCCCTTGATCAGGGTTACTCTCGTTCTCCGCGTAGCGGCCAGCGAAAAAGTTTGGATCGCTTGTAATTGCCTGCCGTGCAATTTCATTGAAGGCGATATTTTGTGCAGAAAGTTTGGCTGCGCTCGCGATGATAATTGCGGTACGAATACGATTTGGGTAGTCGATCGCCCATTGCATGGCCTGCATCCCACCGAGAGAGCCGCCAACGATTGCAGCGAACTGCTCTATACCGAGATGATCCGCTAAGTGAGCTTGTGTGGTCACCCAATCGCGGACTAAAACAGTTGGGAACTCAGGACCGTAAGCCTGCCCTGTCTTTGGGTTGTTTGATCGGGGCCCCGTGCTTCCGTGACAACCCCCAAGGTTATTCAGGCTGACGACGAAGAAAAGATTGGTATCGATCGGTTTTCCTGGACCAATACAACTATCCCACCAACCAGGTTTGCGATCATCTGCATTGTGTAAACCTGCGGCGTGATGATGACCCGACAAAGCATGACAGATCAGAATAGCGTTCGTAGACTCGTTATTTAACGAACCGTATGTTTCGTAGACGAGTTCATAGCTTGGCAGACTCACGCCGCACTGGAGTAAGAACGGTGCTTCGTGGTGATAGATCCGTGGGGCAACGAGCCCGACTGACGCGCGGGTTAGGTTCATATTTCTAACCAGCTAGTATGCGCGACTCAGCACGTCGCGGACGATGAATAGGAGAAGTAAAACAATCATCGGCGTCAGATCTAGCGGTCCAAAAGGCGGTAGAATTTTGCGCAATGGCGCCATCAACGGTTCGTTCAATTGATGCAGTAAACCCAGGGCGGGATGCATACTTCCCTGCGCGACGAAGCTGGCAACGGCAATGATGATGATGGAGAAAATGTAGAACTGTAGTAACGTCATGATTGTCTCTATGAGACCTGCCCAGGCGATCAAGCCCAGGTTTAAGGAGGCAGGCGCGCGCAACCAAAGCGTGAGTGCGAAATAGATGCAGGCGGCCAACCAAGCAACAAGGATGGATGCGAGATCGAAGTTGTTAACGGGTTTGATGAGTGAGCGCAGCGGTCCACAAATGGGGTCCGATGCCCTCACGATCGCTTGACTCAGAGGGTTATAGAAGTCTGCTCGAGTGGCTTGTAGCAAGAAGCGTGCGACAAATAAAAGCGTCGCGAGTCCGAAAACTATTTCTAACAGCAGCAGTAGAGTGTTGATCATGTTTCGGCGCCAAATTCCTGAGCGAGTGAGATGGAACGAGAATGAGCCGCATTGAGCGCGCGGTGTACAGTACCGCGCAGATCGGCTGCGATCATGACGTCGAGAGCGGCTGCGGTTGTCCCGCCTGGTGACGTTACGTTCTGCCTGAGTGTGCCAGGATCATCAGAGGTCTGACATGCCATGAGCGCTGCACCGCTAGCGGTTTGAAGCGTGAGCTTGGTGGCGACTTCGCGCGTGAGGCCAAGCGCTTCACCTGCTTCAATCATCGTTTCCATGAGATGGAAAAAATAGGCAGGACCTGAACCGCTAACCGCGGTAACTGCATCCAGCTCGCTTTCGCTCTCGACCCACAAGGTTTTCCCCGCCGCTTTGAGGATGTTGGCGGCGAAGGCTCGGTGCAATTCGGAGCATTTTTGATTGGCAAATAAGGCGCTCATCCCTGCGCCAAGGAGAGCTGGCGTGTTAGGCATACATCGGACAATGGGCTGGGATGAAGTAGTCCAAGCAGCTAGGCTCGTTAGCGATATACCGGCTGCGATCGATACGAGAAGCTGGTTGCAAGTTAGGTTGAGATCACGCACCACGGCAGCCGCGACTTGTGGTTTAACCGCGAGAACCACGACGTCAGCACCGAGGATCGCGGCGTCGTTTTGTTCGAAAGTAGCGACGCCAGTCGCTGTATATTTGGCCAGCGCTTCAGGAAAGGGGTCAGCCACGCTTAGCGAGGCAGGCAGTGTCGTTCCCGCAAGTAAGCCTTGCACAAGGCTAAATGCCATATTCCCGGCACCAACGAAGGCGATCGTGGGTTGCGATGATTCTGCGTCTTGCGACATTTGTGTAGTCGTCTCCTGTGTTGTCAGCGGTTCAATAATTGAGCCTGCCAAGTTAGGTGGCGCGTGGACCGAATAACGCGGTGCCGATCCTAACGTGGGTCGCTCCTGCAGCTATTGCCGAGTTCATGTCGCCTGACATACCGATTGAAAGGGTATCCCAGAAGACCGCTTCATCAGCAGCCAACTGTGCTTTCAATCGAGCGGCCAATTGTGCCATGGATTGATAGCCAGTAGCAGGGTCAGTGGCTTGACTGAGAATAGCCATTAGGCCCCGTAGACGAAGGTTTGGTAGTGCAGCGACTTCGCCAACCAGCGTTTCAACGTCGTCAATTTTAGCGCCAGCTTTAGCGGGGTCGTTATCAATGTTCACTTGGATAAGCGCGTTGAGAGGGTTGCCTTCACGGTGGCTTGAGAGACGCTTCGCGATTTTTACGCGGTCGACTGTATGCACCCAATCGAAATGACCCGCAATGAGACGAGTTTTGTTGCTCTGCACGCGGCCAATGAAGTGCCAAGTCGCGTTGGGAGTATCGACCGCGGCAAGCTTTGTGAGCGCTTCATCGAGATAGTTTTCACCAAAGTGGCGCACGCCAGCTTGATAAGCTGCGTTGACGACTTCTGCCGATTGAGTTTTGCTAGCCGCAATCAGAGTGATTGCGGCCGAATCTCTTTTCGCCACGGTTGCTGCCTTCGCGATCCGTGCTTTTAGCTCAAGAAGATTGCCTGCAATTGAATTCACTTGGTTCTCACAGGGTTTGGGGCGTAGGTCTCATATCTGCGACCTTCTACCGAGTTAGCCTAGGATTGTATACACAAGACGTGGTGCCTAGTGCGTTCTGCGCATAGTATAGCGCCGTTCTCTTGACAAGGACCGCTCGTGGACATTACTGAACTCCTTGCTTTCAGCGCAAAACAAGGCGCCTCCGATCTCCATCTTTCTGCGGGCCTACCCCCGATGATTCGGGTGGATGGTGACGTGCGAAGGATCAACCTACCGCCGCTTGAGCACCAAGAGGTGCACGGTCTGATCTACGAGATCATGAATGACAAACAGCGTAAAGACTTTGAAGAGTTTCTCGAGGCTGACTTCTCTTTTGAAGTGCCTGGCGTAGCGCGTTTCCGCGTTAATGCCTTCAACCAAAATCGTGGTGCGGGGGCGGTCTTCCGCACCATTCCATCGAAGGTTTTGACCATGGAAGATCTGAACTTAGGCCAGGTCTTTAAAGACATCTCCATGGTTCCCCGGGGGCTTGTCCTAGTTACCGGGCCGACAGGTTCAGGTAAAAGCACGACTCTGGCGGCGATGGTCGATTACATCAATGACAACCGCTACGACCATATTTTGACCATCGAAGACCCGATTGAATTTGTTCATGAATCTAAGAAGTGCTTGGTAAACCAACGAGAGGTGCACAGAGATACCCATGGATTTAATGAAGCATTGCGAGCTGCTCTGCGTGAAGACCCAGACATTATAGTGGTTGGAGAGCTCCGTGACCTCGAAACGATTCGGTTAGCGTTAACCGCGGCGGAAACTGGTCACTTAGTATTCGGCACGCTCCACACTACATCAGCGGCCAAAACGATCGATCGTGTGATTGACGTATTTCCGGCTGAGGAAAAAGACATGGTTCGGTCCATGCTCTCAGAATCTCTGCAAGCGGTGATTTCTCAAACCCTTATGAAGCGTGTCAACGGAGGCCGAGTTGCGGCACACGAGATTATGATCGGTACGCCCGCTGTCAGAAACCTAGTGAGAGAAGCGAAGGTCGCGCAAATGTACTCGGCCATCCAAACGGGGGCTGTAGTTGGTATGCAAACGCTCGACCAGTGTCTGCTTGAGCTAGTGGAGAAGCGGACTATTACGCGCGAATCGGCGCGCGAGAAAGCAAAGATCCCGGAGAACTTCTAACAACACTCTCCGGCGAGAGAGTAGAGATAGGAATGACTGGCTAGTAACGCTAACTAGTAACGCTAAAAGGAAAGGCGCAATGGAATTCGACAAGCTGCTTAAACTGATGGTCGAGAAAGGTGGCTCAGACCTCTTTATAACGGCTGGAAAGCCGCCGACCATTAAGGTCAACGGCAAACTCTATGCTGCAGGCAAGAATGAGTTGTCGCCCGAGCAGGCGCGTGATTTGGTCTACGGGGTAATGACCCCTGAGCAACAAGAAGTATTCGGTGCGGAACATGAATGCAATTTTGCGATTAATACCCGTGGTCTAGGTCGCTTTCGCGTGAGCGCGTTCTACCAACGCAACTTGGTCGGTATGGTTTTGCGCCGGATTGAGGTCACCATTCCCAAGGTTTCAGACCTGGGGCTACCAAGTGTCATCGAAGAACTCGCCATGACCAAGCGTGGGCTAATCATATTTGTTGGTGCTACCGGGACGGGTAAATCGACCTCCCTAGCCTCCATGATCGGGCACAGAAATCAGCACTCTAGTGGCCACATAATCAGTATCGAGGATCCGATCGAATTTGTGCACGAGCACAAAGGCTGCATCGTCACGCAGCGCGAAGTGGGCGTCGATACTGAGAATTTTGAAGTGGCGTTGAAGAATACGCTGCGGCAGGCGCCTGACGTAATCATGATTGGTGAAGTGCGGAGTAAAGAAACGATGGAGTACGCATTGACGTTTGCGGAGACAGGACACCTCTGTCTTTGTACCCTGCATGCGAACAATGCCAACCAGGCGTTGGATCGGATCATTCACTTTTTTCCGACGGAAAGACACGATCAAACGTGGATGGACTTGTCGTTGAATCTCAAAGCGATTGTGGCGCAACAACTAATTCCAACGGTTGATGTCCAGGGTCGGAGAGCGGCGGTTGAAATTTTGATCAACACGCCATTGATGTCAGACCATATTCGAAAAGGTGAGGTCCACTTGTTGAAAGAGCTAATGTCAAAGAGTACCGAACAGGGCATGCAAACCTTTGATCAAGCGTTGTACCAACTATATGCCCAAGGTGAAGTTTCCTATGACTCGGCTATCGCGAGTGCCGATTCTCCGAACGATTTGCGCTTAATGATCAAACTGGGTGCAGACGCAGCGCCAAACCCGATGGATGCCATCGAGGGTCTATCTATTGAGGAAGACAACGATCCTATGTCTTTCGGAAATCATCGCTAGCACCTAACGGTTCTGTAGCTGCAGCCAGTCGCTACAGATCATGCAGGC
Source organism: Pseudomonadales bacterium (assembly GCA_029244465.1). Lineage (GTDB taxonomy): Bacteria > Pseudomonadota > Gammaproteobacteria > Pseudomonadales > Azotimanducaceae > UBA4421. The sequence continues at coordinate 13,913 of JAQWQN010000029.1, read as the reverse complement.
AGCCAGTTCGTGGTCTGTTTGTGCAACCCCGGCAGCTTTGGCGTCGTCTAATTCATCCGCCGCAATTCTCGATGTGAGACGCTCGTCTTGAAGCGTCACTGCGACCTTGTAGCGTTGCCGCAATTGATCAGCAAAGTCACGAGCAAGTGCTGACATCTCTGACTCCTGTCCGTCCATGTGTAGCGGTAGTCCAACGACGAAATGTTGTGGCTGAAACTGATTCACGATGTCGTTTAGTTCGTACCACTTTGGCTTTCCCTGCCTACAGAGAAGCGTTGCGACGCCTCTTGCGGTGCCTGTTATTGTTTGTCCAATAGCGATCCCGGTTTGTCGTAAACCGAAATCGAAGGCGATGACCGTCTGGTCCCTCAAGCGTGACCTGGCCGAGAAGCTATTAAATTGAAGTCGATGCCTAAGGTGCGAGCGGCAGCGTTTAAGCGTTGTTCGTGCGGTAGCTCGAAAATAATTGATGAATCAGCGGGGGCTGTCAGCCAGACGTTGTTAGCGATTTCGTTCTCGAGTTGTCCTGCCCCCCATCCGGCATAGCCTAGCGCGACGAGGTATTTGCTAGGTCCTTTGTTTGACGCGATGGCCGTGAGAACGTCGAGCGCCGTCGACATCATAACGTCTACTGCAATCTGGGTAGAGGAATCAAAGGCAGCATCTGCGCTGTGCAGTACAAAGCCACGTTCGGGAGAAACCGGCCCTCCGGCATAGACAGGCACTGCCACGTGGGCAGGGTCTGTAGGGAGCGAAAGTTGTGAAAGGAGCTCGAGTAAGGATAGGTCGGATGGACGATTGACCATAATGCCGAGCGCGCCATCCTTAGAGTGTTGACATAGATAGGTGACAGTGCTGGCGAAATAATCGCCAACCAAGCCTGGCATGGCGAGAAGAAAATTGTGCTGTAGATTCAGGAGGCTAACCTTGACCGGGTCTTGGAGAACTGCCACCAGCGAGTAAATTCGAGCCGGTCGTAGGACTTTCTCATTTCTACATTGAAGGGCTGGAACGGGGCTGCCTGACGCACGGTTGCCAACGCGGCTCGATCCAGCGTGCGGTGGCCGGATGACTTTAAGATTCGCACTTCTTCAAGTGTTCCATCAAACAGGATAGAGACCAAAATGAGCACCTCGCCTTCTAAGCGACCGGCAGGATAGTTAATCGCGCCGATCCGTTCACACTTCGCTCGCCACATATTTAAGTAAGCCGCTTCGGATGCGCTGCGGGTTGATACAGAGTTAATCCGTTTAGTTCGAGGCATTTTCGCCAGTGCTTGCTGGTCTGCCGCGATGCGTGCTTCTAGGCTAGCGATCTCTTGGATTAACTTTTCCGTATCGAACTGATGTGTTGGTATCGGTTCAATTGCCTCGGTCGGACTCAACTTTTCTGTTGCGGCTTGGTCTAGCGTTTGTGCGTCGGCGGTGAGTAGAGAGTCACTGGTCGCGGTCTCTTCTGGCTCAGGCAGTGGTTGCGACATGACAGCCTGGAACTGGTTGCTGTCGAAGTCAGCATTGTTGGTCGTGGTCATTTCAGATATTTCAGTTTCAGTGCCGCTTCCCTGCTGATTGGTCGTCGCCACGAAGTCTGCCTCTTCCGGTTCCACTAGATCATTGGACAGCGACAACGTGACATCAATGCTGAGCGTTTTTGGCATAGTTTGATCGGATGAGAATCCCACCCCAAGAATGAGCAGCGCGTGTAGTGAGAGCGCCAAGAATACGGCGAAACTAAATCTGTCTTTTGAGGTTACGGTAGCGGTGCTCATAGTCTCGTCGTCGCTAGTCTCGTTAACGGTGCTATTTCAGTTTAGCCAACACGGTGTCGATCAGTGTGCCGGCGATATCTAGGGAAAACTGTGTATCGAGTTCGCGTATGCAGGTTGGACAGGTAACGTTTATCTCAGTCAGGTAGTTGCCGATCACGTCGATACCGACGAAAGTCAAACCACGGTTCTTGAGCTCGGGTCCTATTTGCTCAACGATCCATAAATCGCGCTTAGTCAGCTCCCTTCCTTGGCCTGTGCCGCCTGCGGCGAGGTTGCCTCGTGTTTCTCCTGCTGACGGGATCCGAGCTAAAGCATAGGGCACGGGTTCACCGTCGATGAGCAGGATCCGTTTATCGCCATCTACGATTTCCGGCAAATAGACCTGCGCCATGATTTGGCTCTTCTCGCCTTCCGTTAAGGTTTCTAGCACCACAGATAGATTGGGGTCATCATCCATAATTCTAAATATCGACGCACCACCCATGCCATCGAGCTTTTTGTACACGACATTGCGATGTTCAGCATGAAAAGCTCGTAAAACATCATAGCGACGGCTGACGACCAGGGGTGGACCGCATTCGGGAAACGCAGTGGCAAAGAATTTTTCGTTGCAGTCACGCAGACTCTGCGGCTTGTTGATGACCAAAACGCCTTGCTCTTCTGCTCGTTCCAACAGATAAGTCGTGTAGATGAACTCCATATCGAACGGCGGGTCCTTGCGCATCATGATGACATCCATGTCGGCAAGTGGAGCACGGTACTCAGTCCCAACGGTGATCCAGTCGTGACCGGCGATAGCTGGATCCAGTGTTTCGGCGAAGTCGGCACGTAATGTGATCGGTTTGAAGTAGCCGCAGACTTCGCCCGCCCAGAGAGCAAGGTCTTCTTGGCGAACATAGAAGGTCTCCAATCCACGTGATTGGCAGGCTTTTATCATGGCTAATGTCGAGTCCTTTTTCAGGTTAAGTGACTCAACGGGATCCATTACGAAAGCGATTTTTGTCATATACGCTACTTACTTTTGATTATGCTCATATTAAGGGCACAGATTTTAGCACCGCAATATCTGAATGCGTGCGATCAACGCTCGGTTTTGCCGTTCGTGCGCCGGAGATGGCCTAACTTACCCATTCCTGGGCAAAATAGGCAACAAAAATGAGAACAAAATCCCTTTCTGGAGGGCTGGTTATGGCCGGCTTTGAGGGCGCGTGTTACAAATGCAGGTGAGTTTTGAAAAGCATGCGAAACTTCTGGGTTATGGCGGCTAACGAGCCCGATCGCCCCAATCGAAACAGATTCGGTGTACGCACAGAGGCTTGTTGATTAGGCGCTCAAAATGTGGTCAACCGACAGGACAAAAGGGACTAAGATGACAGACGAGGTTTTTCAGATGACCGATTCAAAACCCAATGACAGCGTAAAAGTTCTGGTCATTGACGATTCGAAGACCATTCGCCGTACTGCGGAAAATCTTCTGACGAAGGAAGGTTTTGACGTGATTACGGCAACCGATGGGTTTGATGCTTTAGCGAAGATTGCCGACGCTCGGCCCGAGATCATTTTTGTCGATATCATGATGCCGCGTTTAGACGGCTACCAGACGTGTGCACTCATCAAGAACAACAGCGAGTTTAAGACGACACCAGTCGTCATGTTGTCTTCGAAAGACGGTCTTTTTGATAAAGCTAAAGGGCGGATAGTTGGCTCCGACGAATACATAACCAAACCGTTTAGCCGTGATGAGTTGCTCGGCACAATTCGTACTTTGGTCCATTGAGGTCTTAGGCAAATGACACAAGCAAGGACTCGAGGGTAACAATTCATGGCAAGGATACTTGTTGTAGAGGACTCGCCGGCTGATACCCATAAGATAGTGAATACACTGTCGCGTCAGGGGCATCAAGTGCTGACGGCAGCGACCGGCGTAGATGGAGTCACCATGGCGAGCGAAGAACAACCCGATATCATTCTTATGGACGTCGTTATGCCAGGAATAAATGGCTTTCAAGCAACGCGCCAAATTACACGCAGCGACAAAACAGCCCACATCCCAGTCGTGATCGTGTCGAACAAGAGCCAAGACGCTGACCGCGTCTGGGGTGAACGCCAGGGTGCTTGTGGGTATCTAACGAAGCCCGTGGACGAAAGAATGTTGATTAAAACCGTGAATGGATTGTTGAGCTAAAGGTATGGCGGGCGACGCAATAAATGCACTTTACGATATCAAGATTGCGGCGTTCAAAAACGCGGCACCGCTCCCGCGTAAAGAAGAAACACAGGCGCAGTGGCAGGGCCTGGGCTTTCTGGTCGGTGGTACCCGTCTGGTTTCAAAGATTGGTGACGTTGTTGAGCTCTTAGAGGTGCCGAAGCTCACGCCACTCCCCGCAGTCAAAAGCTGGGTACGTGGTATCGCCAATATTCGAGGCCGACTGGTACCGATTATTGATCTGCATGAATTCTGGGAAACGCCAACAACAATGCCCACTAGTCAATGGCGATTGTTGATCGTTGAAGATGAGGATGTCGTGGCGGGACTTCTGGTCGAACAATCACTCGGTATACAGCATTTTTCAGAAGAAAGTTTTGAAGCACATGATGGTGAAGGGTTAGCTGCTTTGCAGCCTTTTATTGAAGGTGCGTTTCGGCACAGTGGTCGCGTGTTTCATGAGGTGCACCTGAAGGGGCTTCTGCGCGATGAACGTTTTTACGATGTCGCTCTCGACAAATCGAATTAAGACAAGCAAGTATTGTAGGTAGGATAAGGATATGAAATCAGGGAAGTTATCTCCGCTGTTGGTTGCATTGATGACCTTGATGGCGGCAATTTTGGCTGGAATGGCCTATTTCGTTGTGCAGGAAGGTGCGTCCGTACTAGAAAGCCCTCCCACCGTGTTGGCGCTTGGTGCTGTCATTGTCATGGCCGTGATTGGTATGGTCATGGTCACTAGCACTCGCCGGCAGCTGCATGAACAGGCAGCGCAAAATGATCGTAACCAGGCGGCGATTCTGCAGCTACTCGATGAACTGGCTGACCTTGCTGAAGGCGATCTTACCGTTCACGCCTCTGTGACCGAGAATTTCACCGGCGCGATCGCTGACTCCATTAACTTCGCGATCGATCAGATGCGTGGTCTCGTGTCGAACATTAATGATCTGTCGGTTCAGGTTGCGAAAGCCGCTGGCGACAGCCAAGACACGGCCAGTGGTTTAGCCGCTGCTGCAGAGAACCAAGCGAAAGAAATTGGCCAAGCCTCGACGGCGATAAACGATATGGCTGTATCGATTGACCAGGTATCTTCCAACGCTGCCGAGTCTGCCTCTGTTGCAGAGCGTGCTGTCGAAATAGCCAACAAAGGTTCGCATGTTGTACAGGATACAATTGGTGGAATGGACACTATTCGTAGTCAGATCCAAGAGACGGCCAAACGAATCAAACGGCTGGGTGAATCCTCGCAAGAAATTGGAGATATCGTTTCTCTGATTAATGATATCGCTGATCAAACCAACATTTTGTCGTTGAATGCAGCCATACAAGCCTCGATGGCGGGTGACGCGGGACGCGGCTTTGCCGTTGTTGCGGACGAGGTTCAGCGGTTGGCGGAACGATCTTCCGCAGCTACGAAACAGATAGCAGCACTCGTCAAAACGATTCAAACAGACACAAACGAGGCGGTGATCTCGATGGAGCAGACGACGGCTGAAGTTGTTGATGGCGCCAAACGCGCGCAGGATGCAGGGGTAGCACTCGAAGAAATTGAAGGTGTATCTGCTTCGCTTGCAGAGCTGATTCAGAACATCTCGAATGCCGCACGACAGCAGGCTGTCACAGCGGGACACGTGAGCAATACGATGAGTGTGATTCAAGAAATTACGTCCAACACGGCGGATTCGACAGAGCAAACCGCGAGCAATATAGGGCAACTCGCGCACATGGCAAATGAAATGCAGTCTTCCGTTGAAGGCTTCAAACTACCAAACGGCTAAGCTAATGTATTTTGTTGGCGGCCGTTGGCAGAATAGGTCAGAGCTAGAAGGACACTAGAAAGGACAGTAGATGGCATCGTCGCGAGAAAATTTTGCACTTGATTGGATTAAGCCCGACTTGCTTGAGACGCTCGATGATGCGCGTCTTGCTCTGGACGACTATGCCGAACAAAGCGGTGGCGAAGCTCGACTAAGAGCTTGCCTAACCAGTTTGCATCAGGTGCACGGTACGTTGCTGATGCTAGAACTTAAGGGCGTCACTCTCCTCGCGGATCATCTAGAACAAGGCGTTCAAGCGCTCTTGGACGATGCGGTTGTTGCGAGAAACAAATGTAGTGAAACGCTCATGCAGGGCATCCTGGAACTGCCGGGTTATCTGGAGGAACTTCAGCGCGGTGGGCATGATCAGGAAACTACCTTTTTGCCTCTTGTGAATGAAATCCGTGCTTACTTGGCGGCTGAGCCGATAGACGATCCTGCGGGTAGAAGCTTAAATGCCGGCGCATCCGAGGCGACAATTGATAAGTTTGTTCGTCTTAAAGGGAGTGAAAAGGTCGCACGCATGCGCTCTGTCTATCAGAGTGTCCTGCTAATAATTTTAAAGGGAGGGGGCCGCGAAGAAGCTGTCCTCACGTTAAAAAAGATCGCTGCAGGCTTGCAACGTTTGACCCGAGGTTCTGCTTTGGAACGTCAATGGCAAGCATTTGGTGAGTTCGTTGATAGCCTTGGCCAACAGCATGGCGGGTTAACGGTAGAAGCGGTCAAGCTGTTGCGACGAGTTGATATCGAGCTGAAAGGTCTTGCCTTGGATGGCGCGCGCGCATTACGCCGTCCCGCGAACGTTGAGCTGATGGACCAACTACTCGATGCCGGGCGAGAACTAGAATACTCTTCGGATGTTAGTGAAGGGCTCAGGCAAGCAGTCACTCGGGACACGATGAACAATACGCTGGCCATTTCGGGTCGCCAAGCGATGGCCAGTGCAGCGCTTGTACTGCGTGAAGAATTAACGGTCATCAAAGATAAGTTGGATCTTTTGACTCGAGCTATCAGTATTGACCTCGAAGCGCTACGTGCGCTTACAGAACCGCTTAAACAAATTGGCAGTACCCTGTCTCTGCTCGGATTTGAAAGTTCTCGAGAGATTGTCAGTGATCAAGTTGTGGCCATTGAAAATCTCGTCATTCTTGGCGACGCTGATCCAGCGACCGTGCAGAGCATCGCGGGGGCGCTTGTGCAGCTCGATGAAAACTTGCACAGCATGTCTTCCGAGCGATCTGAAGTGGAGCAGATCACTGAAGAAGCGCAATTGCAGTTGCTGATTGAATCGCGCAAAGGCCTGGATCGGATAAAAACTGCGGTTGTCGATTTTGTCGGTACTCATTGGGATGTTCGCCATCTCGAAGTCGTACCCGCAACTTTTGCAGAAATTTGTAATGCACTAGAGATCATTCCGCTCAGCAGAGTGGTTTCGGTTCTGAAAGAGATTAGTGGTTACGTTGAGCACAAGCTCATGACGGGACACCGGCCTGACTGGGAGGAGCTAGACAGATTTGCAGACACCGTTAGTGGTGTTGACTATTTTTTAGAACGGTTATCGGACGTGAACGCTGCAGGTGCTGAAGATGTACTCGTTGCCGCGGAAAGAGCGATATTGGGACTCAAGCAAGCTACTGCTGTTGATGTGTCAGAGATTCGTTCGGTAGAGCCAATTATTGTGCTCGATGATCTCGCGTTTGTGAGTGAAGCTGAAAGCGTACAGAGTGACGCGGACGTCCCAGCGTTAGAGAATCTGGAAGGACTACTAGATGCGTCGATCGTGCAGATGGACGCCGAAGAAATTAGCCTTGAGCTCGAACAAGATGAGGCGTTTGATCTCGGTGCTGAAACCTACGCCGATATTGACGGCGCGGTGCAAGATACAGAAATCGAAGCGCAGGCCGAAGGGGGCTCCGAAGCCGACGCGATAGCGGTCGACGAGGCTGCGCGTGGACAAGTTACCAATCTGGATGATCTCAGCGAGGCCGGCCTTGAAAGTCCGGAGCCAGCGCTTTCCGTTGAGCCGCTAGTTGTTGCAACCGATGTTGAGCTCCCAGATCCTGAGATCGTCGAGATTTTCCTTGAAGAAGTCGAAGAAGTGCTCGAGACCATCGCTATTGCACTGCCCAAATGGGCAGAAAGTTTTGCAGATAGCGATGCGCTGGCGGAAGTCCGTCGGGCGTTTCACACCCTCAAAGGTAGTGGACGAATTGTTCAGGCGATGGCTATCGGTGAATTGTCGTGGGGCGTGGAGAACATGCTTAACCGGGTTATTGATCAGACGGTAGAAGTTAACACTCAGTTTGTTGCTGTTATCGAGCAAGCATATGGGTTTATGCCCGATTTGATTGAATCGTTCAAAGTTGGCGCCGCAGGTGATCTGGATCGTGTAAGTATGATTGTCGATGCGGCAGATGTATTGGCCTCTGGTGGTGAAATCGATCTGGCGACAATCGTCGCGGAAGAAACCGCTGATTCCGTCAGCGAAGCCGTTGTTGTCGACGAGATCCTGTCTGAGACGGACCATGACAGTCTGCGGGTTAACGTCGCTAAATTCGATGACGATGCTTTTGAAGAAGCCTCTTCTGAAGAGCCAATCGCTGAAAAAGTCCTCATTGAAGGTTTGGTCGAGATAGATGATTTGTTGGTTGAGGTTTCGGAGCCAACCGCGTTAGAGATCTTTGTTGAGGAAGCTGAGGAGTACTTAGGGGTCCTGGCTGAAGAGTTGGCTCATCAACCGTGGCGACTTTCCGAGGCAGTTACTAGAGCTTTTCACACGTTAGCAGGAAGCGCTTCAGCTGCAGGCTGCACCGAAGTTAGTGCGGTCGTCGATCCTGCCAATCAAGTTGTGGAAGCTTGGCATGATCGCGAGACGACTGATGGCTTGCGCGCGTATTTAGCCGATACGTTTGATAATCTCACGCGTTGCTTGGTTGCACTGGCTGATGGAGTACCTTGGCAGGTGCCGGTTTCTTTACTTGAACAAGCTGAAGTACTGCTGAGTGCAGCAGTGGAGACGGCTGAACCAAGCTTCCTTGATGCGCCAGAAATTGATCAATTGTTTAACGTCGAAGCGATTATTGCGCAGCCGCTTGAAAATAGCGCCGTGTTGCGCAATATCTTTAGTGGCTTTGTTAAAGTCGCTAAAGATTCTGAACATCAAGCTCTCACTGACCTCGGTGTGGCGCTACTTCACACGTTAACCCGGGGCTCGGTCAGTGGCTTTTTTGACGCCCGACGTCTGGTTGACGGGTATGAACTCCTCATCGATCAGTTAAACCGAATGACGACAGCGTCTATTTCTCCGGATAGCGAGCGAATTGCGCAGTTCATCGAGGCTGCTGAAAGTGTAGTGGTTGTTCCGCCAAGCGAGGCTGATCTTGACGAGCAGGAAAAAGCATTGCGCGTCGATGAGACGGAACAAGTTGCAGAAGCCGTTCAGAATGATTTGGGAGAGACAGTTACTACCGTTGAATCTGCGGCGGCGGGCCTAAGTTTAGCTGCTCTTGATATCGATGAGGATCTTGTCACGATCTTCTTCGAAGAAGCTGAAGAGATCAGTGAAGAAGTAGAAACCAACATCACGGACTGGTCTCAGGAGATGGAAAATCGTCTCTATATGGAAAATCTTTTGCGAGGTTTGCACACCCTAAAAGGTGGTGCGCGGCTCTGTGGCCTCATGACTCTGGGCAATATGGCCCACGATTTTGAATCGATAGTGATCGAAGTCCAAAGCGATGACCGAATGGTCGATTCTGGACTCTTTGGCGAATTGCACGCACGTTACGATGCAATTGTCGAACACCTCGCAGAGCTGAAGTCTGCGCTCTTAGCCACCGCTGTCGATGACGAGAAGAGTGAAGGCGTCAGCGAAGTTGTTGCTGACGAGGTAGGCAATGACGATGTGAACAAGTCTTTCGTGTTCGCTGAACAAGCTGACGTATTACCGCTACCTTCAGTTGAGGATTTGACGCTTCCGCGTGAGGCCGAAGAAGTAGAGCAGAGTGATATTGATGATGAGGTCGAAGTAGCCCAAGCGCTGGAAAACGCAGAAATTGTGCCGGATAGGCCGATTGCGAAACCCGTTGTTCGGTCCTTACGTGAGCCTGACAAGGTAGAACCTGAAAAAGTAGAGCGACCACCTACAGAAATGGTTCGTGTTGGCGCGGCGCTGCTAGAAGAGCTGGTCAATCTTGCGGGTGAAAACTCGATTGTCCGTGCCCGCATCGAGCAAGGAATGAGCGACTTCACCGGCGCGTTAGACGAGATGGAAATCACCATTGAACGCCTGCGTGAGCAGTTGCGGCGCCTTGAGATTGAAACTGAAACACAGATTCTTTTTCGTCACGAACACAGTGACAGCCCGGATTATGAGAATTTTGATCCACTAGAGATGGACCGATACTCGCAGCTCCAACAATTGTCGCGGGGCTTGTCTGAGAGTGCGTCAGACATGCTCGATCTGAAAGACACCTTGTTGTTTAAGGCCCGCGAGTCGGAAACGCTTCTTCTCCAACAAGGGCGAATCAATACTGAACTCCAAGAGGGGTTGATGCGGACTCGTATGGTTCCGTTCAGTCGACTGTTACCTCGTCTGCGTAGAATTGTGCGCCAGGTCTCCGGCGAGCTCAGCAAAGACGTTGAGTTCCACGTGCAAAATGCCGAGGGTGAGTTAGACCGAAACTTGCTCGAGCGAATGGTGCCACCGTTGGAACACATGTTACGTAATGCGATTGATCATGGTATCGAAACAGTAGGAATGCGCCGAAACTTTGGCAAGCCGGGAACAGGTCGTATTGATCTGCGGCTGTCTCGTGAAGGTGGTGACGTTGTTATAGAGATTAGTGATGATGGCGCCGGAATTGATGTTGAGAGTGTTCGAGAAAAAGCGGTCGAACGTGGTCTAACAAACGCATCTACCATGCTAAGTGATGATGAGGCCCTGCAGTTTATATTAGCGCCTGGTTTCTCAACTGCAAAATCAGTGACCCAGATATCCGGTCGTGGTGTAGGTATGGATGTCGTGCACAGCGAGGTCAAACAGCTAGGTGGCAGTATTTCGATATCATCTCAGTCCGGTCAAGGTAGCCGCTTTGTGCTGCGGGTGCCTTTCACAGTTTCGGTAAACCGCGCGCTTATGGTGTCGGTTATCGACGATATGTACGCGATCCCACTCAACAACATTGAAGGCATTGTCCTGCTGAATGCCGACGAAATTTCGCGCTTGCACTCGAGTGATGACAACACCTTTGAGTACGCTGGGGTTTCTTATCGAGTTCGTCACCTAGGACAGTACCTGGGCCGAGATTATCGAGCGCCGCAAGTGGAGCAAAATAGTATACCGATCGTGTTGGTACGCTCAGGCGAACATGCGGTTGCGGTGCATGTTGATGCAGTCCATGGCAGCCGCGAGATTGTTGTTAAGAGCTTAGGTCCTCAATTTGCCGGGGTCGGCGGGATCTCGGGGGCAACGATCCTTGGGGATGGCAATGTTGTTGTTATTTTGGATCTTCTAGCACTGATTCGGGCTCAACGAGACCTTAGTGCTCGGCGCACGGATAGCACAAGTGTTGGGCTCGGACGACCACGTTGTGTGCTCGTTGTAGACGACAGTGTGACCGTTCGAAAAGTCACGTCGCGGTTGCTAGAGCGACAAGGTATGGACGTAATGGTGGCCAAAGACGGGGTAGAAGCCGTGGCTCTGCTTCAGGAACAACGCCCCGACATAATGCTCCTTGACATCGAAATGCCGAGAATGGATGGCTTCGAAGTTGCCCGACAGGTTCGCCATGATGACCGGCTGGAAAATCTGCCGATCGTAATGATCAGTTCGCGAACGGGTGACAAGCACAAAGAGCACGCGGACCAGTTAGGCGTGAATCGATTCTTGGGTAAGCCGTTTCAGGAGCACGAGTTGCTCGCCACGATCGATGAGTTGGTAACAAGGTTTTAATGAGGCAGCGATGGCGGATGCAGCAGTGGTTTTAGGCAACGAGGCAAACGAGCTTTCTTGCGTGGTCATCCCCGTGTCAGGTCGCCAACTACTCCTGCCCAACGTCTGTGTCGCGGAAATACTGCCCTGGCGGCGTATCAAAGTGCTGAATGATGGCCCTGTCTGGTGTTTAGGCTATATGGGCTGGCGTGGTTTAACGCTACCTGTTGTACATTACGGCGGCTTTGATGAAGAGACTGATGCGAGGCAAACCCCGCGCTGCCTAATCGTGATGAATCGAACGCGAGCCTCGGGTCGGGTTGAATTTTATGCGATGGCGGCAGATTCGCTACCGCGGATGGTGCAGCTTGTTGAAGAAGACATTACAAGCGCAGACGGCAAGCTCGGGAGCGCAGACGCAATGCAGGTTTCCTTTGGCACCGAAGCCGCAACAATTCCAGATCTTTCCTACGTCGAAACGCAGGTTGCTGCGCTCGTCAAAGGCCTATAGCCCTTTTAGCTCTCAGTCCGATCCAAATAGTTCAATATAGCCATTGCCGCGCCGGGGGTTGATTCTGCTCGCAAGGTGGTTGCTCCGACAGACACGCGTTGCACCCGGGCCGATTCCATTAGACTAAGTTCAGCCTTCGACCAACCACCCTCTGGTCCGATCAGCAGTAATCGGTCGGCCCCAATTTGAAAATTAAACGGACCGCCGTCCATGTGCAGGACGTAGGTGTTTGCCTCGCTTGCGATAAGGACTTCAAGGCTCGCATCCGGCTCAAAATTTGGCAAATAAGTGCGGCCACTTTGCTCGCAGGCGCCGATAATGATTTTTTGCCAATGCGTTTGTTTGTTTACTAACCGTTTTCGGTCGAGCTTGGCGTTACTGCGCTGAGCGGCAAACAGGCTGATGTCATGTGCGCCGGATTCGCAGGCTAGCTGGATGGCGCGATCCATGGCGGAGCCTTTCAGAAGTGCCATAGCGAGGTGATTGCGGTGGGCTGAAGGCGCCTCGCGCGGCTCGATTGAGATTACGGTAAGTGCGGCTGCCCGATTAGAGCTATCGAGCGTTGCATGGAACTGGAGACCCTCGCCATCAAAACAGTCGCAAGCGTCACCGCTGCGGAGCCGCAAGACGCGGGTCAGATAGTGGTGCTGGTCACGATTGAGTTCAACGACAGTCCCGATGGCGAGATCAAGGCTTGATGCAGCGACATATAAGTGACTGGGCATGCGCTCGTCTGACGCGTCTTAGGTGTCGTTCAGCTTTTTGCCGAGAAACCGAGGATTGAACAGATTTGCGTTGTCGCACCCCATCGGTTCAGGCTGTAAAAGTGAAATCCGGGTGCGCCAATTTGCAAGAGGCGCTCGCAGAGGCCAGTTACGAATTCTACCCCGAGTGCCCGCGTACCTTCGGCATCGTCGACAAGTTCTGCAAGCCGGTGGCGTAACCAGCGAGGGATTTCTGCACCGGCTTTGTCTGAAAATCTCGTGAGCGATTGAAAATCTGTGATTGGCATGATGCCGGGTATTATGGGGATGTTCAGTCGTTTCTGGGTGCAGCGATTCAGAAAATCCTCATAGGCGTCTGCGTTGTAAAAATATTGAGTAATCGCGCGCGAAGCCCCAGCACCGACCTTCGCTTGAAAAAAATCCATATCACTAGAGGCCGATTTTGCATCTGGATGTATCTCTGGGTAGGCGGCTACGATTAGATCAAAGTAATCGCCGCTGTGCGCACGCACGAGCTTTATGAGCGCTTCGGCGTTGTTGAATTTGTATGAACCAAAACCGGATGGCTGGTCTCCGCGCAACGTGACGATTCGCCGAATATTGTGGCTTTGGTATTCATCAAGCAATGTACGTATCTCGCCGTGGTCGTCGGTGCCGATAGATAGGTGTGGTACGGCTTCTTTGGCGGAGGCCTGTAAGGCAAGCACTGTTTGGCGTGTGCCATCGCGAGTGGAGCCGCCGGCGCCATAAGTCACGGAAAAGAATTCTGGCCCTAATTCAGACAGTTTTGCTGCGATGTTTCGCACGAGCCGATCGCGTCCTGCTTCATCCCTAGGTGGGAAAAACTCTATACTGAGTTCTGCCCTATCGACTTCTGTCATGACTTAGCATCCTTGCTACCATTTTGCACCGGTAGCGGCTTATAGGGCTGCAGCCAGGGCCTCTGCGCGGTCT
>JAQWQN010000022.1 GCA_029244465.1 Pseudomonadales bacterium | reverse complement strand
CGCCTGCTGTCGTGGCATGACCAACACGGGCGCAAAGATCTGCCCTGGCAACAAGACATTACACCCTATCGAGTCTGGCTCAGTGAGATCATGTTGCAACAGACTCAGGTAGCAACCGTCATCGACTACTTCAATCGATTCGTTAAGCGATTCCCGACTGTGAGGGAGCTCGCGCGAGCGGATCTCGATCAGGTATTGCACTTGTGGACCGGGCTCGGTTACTACGCGCGAGCCCGTAACCTGCACAAGGCTGCAGTAACTGTAGTCGCAACCTATGATGGTCACTTCCCCGAATCACAGGACGAACTAGAAGCCCTCCCCGGCATTGGACGATCGACCGCGGCAGCGATACGCGCCATCGCTATGCACCAGCACGCCACGATTCTGGATGGTAACGTTAAGAGGGTGCTAGCCCGCTACCACGCGCAAGCGGGATATCCCGGCGTCACTGCAGTCGCAAAACGGCTTTGGCGCTATGCAGAAAGTCACACACCAGAGCAACGAACTAACACCTACACACAAGCCATCATGGACCTTGGCGCAACCATTTGTCACCGCAGCAAGCCAGCTTGCAAACGCTGTCCAGTCTCCGTTGATTGCGAGGCTTACCGCGATCGGACAACTGACATTTATCCTGAAAGAAAGCCAAAAAAAGAAAAACCAATTCGTGAGGCACGCTTTTTTGTCGTTACCCAACATAGCGGCGCGACGTTACTCGAGCAGAAACCCAGCGACGGCATTTGGGGCGGCCTTTGGACACCGCCAGAGCGTCCCATCACGCTGCGCCCAGAGTCCTTCATCTTGACCCTCGGTTATTCACCGGAGCAAATTGAATCCACCCATATCGCGCCCCGGTTTCGTCACACTTTCAGCCACTTTTTTCTTGATATCGAACCGGTTTACATCAAGACAACGGGGTATCCGGCGCTTGTTCAGGAGGTCTCAGAGCAACGCTGGGTGTTTCCGGAACATCTGAGCTCAGGCAACGAACGTATTGGCCTTTCCGCGCCAGCGGTTAAACTCCTCGCCAGTCTAAAACCAACATTTGTAGAAAATGCCTAAAACTATCGTCTGCTCTCGCTACCAAACTGAGTTACCTGGACTGGAAAAACAGCCCGTACCTGGGGCTAACGGCGAGAAGATTTTTCAATCCGTCTCACAACGCGCATGGGATGAATGGCAAGAGCTGCAAACCATGTTGATCAATGAAAAGCATTTGTCCCTGATCGACCCCCATGCACGTAAATACTTAACTGAGCAAATGTGGCGATACTTTAATAACGAAGCGGTCGATCGCGCCGAAGGCTATATAGCCCCCACAGGGCCAGACGCGTAATACCCGGTACACAACATTGAGTTGACGCACGTGGCCGACCCCGCTTTAATACGCCGCTCGTCGCGACCCGCGCATGGCCAGATAGCTCAGTCGGTAGAGCAGAGGACTGAAAATCCTCGTGTCGACAGTTCGATTCTGTCTCTGGCCACCAATTTGACAAATTTCCCTTTTCTCATGCCGGTTAAAGCATAAGTCTGCCGTTTGGCAAGAAGACATCGTTGGCACCGTTGCTTAGCGATGCCACCACCACCCCAGCGCCACAAGCAGGGACGGTTCACCACATTGATTCCAACAACTCTGTGATGTTCACTTCCGGAGATCGGCCCGTCGCTTCAAACTCAGCGGTCACCGCAGCCGCGACCATAGGAATCTCCTCCCGCACAGCAGAGGTCTCACGCAATCGCGTGGGTAAGTCAAGTTGCTTGAGATAGCGGGTGAGGACGTCTGCCGCCATTTGCCCATCGGCAGCGCCAAATAGGGGCGCTATCTGTTCCCTTACAACAGATGTTAACTCATCAAGCGACCGCATCACCGCGGGCAGGGTCACACAGGAAGTAATGCCATGTGGCACGTCCCAGAACGCACCGATCTGGTGGCCCAAGGGGTGGCTAAGCCGAGCCCCCGCAGCGAACAGACCCTGAATCGACATCCAGGCTCCAAGCAGACAGTGTTCCCGCGCCTCAATTGCATTGCTGTCGATCGACCTGGGTAGCCACTTCAGTAGCCGCTTTGCGGCGTCCTCAGCAATCACATTGGTCATTGGGTGGGGCCTGACCCACCAAAGTGTCTCCAGTGCATGGTCGAGCGCCTTGATACCCGATGAAAGCCACAACTGACGAGGCGTCCATTGCGTGAGCTGCGGATCGTGAATGACTACTTTCGGTAACGCACGCATGTCAACGGAAACGTGTTTGACCCGATCAGTTTCTTCGGTAATCCCAGCCCCGGGCGTGAACTCGCCCGCAGACAGCGTCGTCGGAATCGCAATCTGGGCAGGATAGCCAACGCGCCCTGCCACCGCCTTTGCCGTGTCAATGACACTACCACCGCCAAAGCTGATAATGGCATCAGCACCCTCCGCCATGACAGCGGCAGCACCTACCGAGGCGGCAGGAGAGTGCTGGCTACAACCACCGAAAGTGCCCATATGGCGAGCGCCAACGAGTGTTTCGATCTCATTAACAAACTGAGACAAACTGGCAGTGGTCAGTACCAACACTCGTTTCGCGGCCACGTCATCCAGCGATCGGCCCAAGCGGGCTATACAACCTGAACCGGTATGCACGCGTTCAGGGCTTATGGATCTAAAAGTCCGCACTTCTGCTCCCTATTCTTACCAGACGTCATCATCTAACTCACATTGCTCGCACGGTATGGTTGAAAGCTACACATAGGATGGCGCCTATCCAGTAAGAAACTGCTTCATTACCTCAAACGCGCGCGGATCATCCCGATGAACACCATGACCACAGCCGGCAAACACTTCGTAGCGTTTCACCGCATCGGGAATGTGGGCTGCCATTTCATCCATCGCCACAATGGGTGTAACCGGGTCAAGCTCACCCGCCGTGATCAACGTAGGGCAGGTTATACGAGACAGTGCTTCGCGGAAATCAAACGTCCAGTTTTCACCTCCGGGCTTGGAAAAATGTTCAATCACCGCAGGCGTCCAGATCGCTCTTTGACCCACGAGTTCATCAAACTCAGTACGGTTATAGAGCGGCACGCACTCGCGCATGTAGATTTCGGTGTTCTCCTCAGTAGGGCCACCCCAAAACGTCTCTGCAGCCTGTCGCGCCTCAGCGCCACCGAATTGTTGAAACGCGTCAAACACGCGCTCCGGCAACATCCGCGCAACGGTGCTGGCGAGGATGAGTTTATGCAATCGATCAGGGTGACGATGCGCATAATTTTGCGCGACAAAACCACCAAACGACAGTCCCAACACGATGGGGTTCTGAACACCCAGAGTGTCGATTAGCGACCGCAAGTCGTCCGCCCATTGATCAAGATGCCAGTTTGCTGGTTTATCCGCATCGCTGCGCCCCTGACCGCGATGGTCGTAGTACACGAGTTGAGCAACCTCAGCCAGCGGATTGAAGTCCGGCTTCATGGTCGAATGGTCCATACCCGGCCCACCGTGCAAGACAAACACCACTGGGCGTTCAACCATTAGAGCACCTTCAGCGACCAAGCCAGAACCGACTACATCCACGTACAAACGACAATTGTTGACCTCGATAAACATGAGCGTCCCCTACAAGAGAATTATTTGCCAGCCTAGAGCATTCACTACCAGAAAGCATACCGTCCTCACCGAGATACTCTTGGGTAATGGTCAGCGTATAACGATACTTATCCGAACCCGCGGTTACTCTGCCCGTCAACATCGAGAAAGTGCGATAAGCATCAAGGTGAAATCAGGCCACAGCAAGCGCTCGCTCTAGTTTATCCAGCGTTGCCATGGCATCCAGCCCCTGGGCAAGGCTCGAATTAGGTTCTCGCCCCTCCCGGATCGCCGCAAAAAACTCGCGATCCGCCAGCTCTATACCGTCTGAACTGACCGCCACGTTGCTTACGTCAATCTGATCCCCATCGCCGGTGTATAGATCGTCGTAGTTCGCAACAAACGTTCCGTTGTCACAGATGTAGCGAAAGAACGTGCCAAACGGACCTTCATTGTTGAAGGAGAGCGACAATGTACACAGGGCGCCGGCTGGACTTTTCAAGCCGATCGACATATCCATCGCAATACCCAGGTCAGGGTGTTGCGGTCCTTGTAGGGCAGTTACTGACTGTGCCGTGCCACCGGTTTGATACTGAAACAGGTCCACCGTATGGCACGCGTGATGCCACAGTAGATGGTCAGTCCAACTGCGCGGCTCGCCTTTAGCATTCGTATTTGTGCGCCGAAAGAAGTAAGTCTGCACGTCCATTTGTTGAATTGTCAGTTCACGAGCGACTATCTTGTTGTGAATCCACTGATGTGAGGGATTGAAGCGACGCACATGATTGACCATCGCTACCAGACCGGTCTCTGCAGCCAATGCCACCAGCGCCTGCGCGTCATGGAGCGAGTCGGCCATGGGGATTTCGACCAGCACATGCTTGCCTGCCTGCATGACTTGCGTGGCTTGTTCTGCATGAATAGGCGTTGGTGTCGCAAGAATAACAGCTTCTACCCCCGGCTGGGCCAGAGCGTCGTGCAAATCTAGCGTCGCGTGTGCAATTTTTCTAGCCTTTGCTACGTTGTTAACAACTTCCTCCACACCACCGCAAATCGAAACTACCTCGACGTCATCGATTTTTTCCAGCGCATCCAGATGTTTGTTCGCAAATGCGCCTTCTCCGACCATACAAATTTTCATGGTCAACCCCTAATCCTGGTACTCGAGACCGGCCAGAGCGAGCTTTTCGCGCATGCCGTAGACATCTAAGCCCAGTTCACCCGCTGCCAGGCGAGCACGCGTCGCTGCTTCTTTCGTCGTCCGTAACTCTGATTTAGTCAGTGCTTCCTTTGCCGACCCTCTTGGTACAACACAGACACCATCGTCATCAGCTACGACAACGTCACCGGGATTAACCAGACAGCCGGCACACACCACAGGCACGTTTACTGAACCCGCTGTCTCTTTCACCGTGCCTTTTGCCGAAATCGCTTTAGCCCAGACCGGAAACCCCATCTCCTTGAGGTCCACAACATCCCGACAACCCGCGTCGATGATAAGTCCTTGAACACCGCGACTTTTGGCTGAAGTGGCTAACAAATCTCCAAACATGCCATCCGTATTATCAGCCGACAAGGCGACAATGAGTACGTCACCGGGCTGGCACAATTCGATGGCAACGTGCAGCATCCAATTGTCTCCAGGATGGGCGAGCACAGTAACGGCTGAGCCAGCGATCCGTGCCCCTGGATAAATCGGGCGCAAGTAAGGCTTCAGCAGTCCAAATCGACCCTGTGCCTCGTGTACGGTCGCTACCCCATGTTCCGCGAGCTCAGAAATCACCTGACTGTCAGCTCGCGCTATGTGTCTAACCGCTACACTGTTCATGCTGTAACCTATACATATATTTCACCTTTGAAGAGTATCCGACCGGTCCGAACAATACCGGCTCCAGTTACCTTGCCTATTTGATCAAGACTAAGCTGCACCCGCAGTGAGCCGGCTGCGTGCTCAACATCAACCAGCCTGGGATTACCGGTCGGTACAATGGCAACACCCGCGATGCTGCTGTCAGCAAAAAGACACGCCTTTGCCGCTGAGACCGCACCTAAAACTCCGATCGTTTTATGACAAACATGTGGAATAAAGGTCCGAGTCATTATCAACCCACCCTGTTGTGCCGGACTAACCATGCACATCTTAGGCACTGACTTCTTGCTCACATCACCGAGCTTCATCAACGGACCTGCCTGAAGGCGAATCGCCTCCAAACGTGCTTTGAGGGCGGCATCTTCGTCTAGTGCTTCTGGTCGTTCACGCCCTGTAATTCCGAGGTCTTCAGCGAGGATGGCAACCACCGGCATGCCGTTGTCGATACACGTCACACGTAGGCCGTCTATCTCATCCACCACGTTGCCAGTTGGCAGCAGGGCACCACAGGCGGACCCGGCGATATCGAGATAGTTACACACAATCGGCGCACCCGTTCCCGGTACGCCGTCAATCGCCGTATCACCTAGCGTTTGACTAACGCCGCCCGGAGTCTCCATCTCAAGGTGACATATTGCACCTGTATTGAGCATCCGCACGCGAACTCGCGACACCGGGTCTTCAACCTCAACGAGACCTTCCGCAATGGCATAAAGCCCTACGCCGGCGAGAATATTTCCGCAGTTTTGCGCATCACTGACCGTCTCGCTCGCTGGATCGACCTGGAGGAACAAATAGTCAATATCTACGTCAGCATCTGACGACGCACTCACCACCGCCACCTTATTAGTCAATGGATGGCCGCCGCCGATACCGTCAACCTGCAACGGATCTGGCCCCCCCATGGCTCGCACAAGGACTCCGTCCCTCGCCGCAGGCTCTACTGGTAGGTCATCGCGATGAAAGTATGCGCCACGACTGCTGCCGCCTCGAATCATCATGCACGGAATGGCTTTCATTTAGACTTGAAGTCGAGAGAACACACGTCGTGCATTAGCCGAAAATATAAGCGCCTTATCATGGTCGTTAGCTTTTTGAGAGCTGTCAATATAGCGCTTGGTATCGTCGAAGTGATACCCGGTGTTGGGGTCGATGCCACGCACCGCGCCAAGGAGTTCCGATGCGAATAAGATGTTTTCCGCAGGGATCACATCGAGCAGCAGATCTATGCCAGCTTGGTGATACACACACGTGTCGAAATAAACGTTGTTGAACACCAACTCCTCAAGCGCCGGTTTACCGTGCATTGCTTGCACGAGTCCACGAAAACGTCCCCAGTGGTAGGGTACCGCGCCACCACCGTGGGGAATGATGAACTTTATCGTTGGAAAGTCGCGAAGTAGGTCAGAAGTGAGCATCTGCATAAAGGCGGTCGTGTCTGCACCTAGATAATGCGAGCCCGTGGTGTGAAAGTTTGGATTGCAGGCCGCACTGACATGAATCATTGCCGGGACATCCAGTTCACACATTTTTTCGTAAAACGGATACCAGTAGCGATCACCGAGCCCGGGCCCTGTCCAAAAGCCACCCGAGGGGTCGGGATTTAAATTGCAGCCAATAAAGCCAAACTCACTGACACACCGCTCAAGTTCTGCAATCGAGTGTGCCATCGATGTTCCGGGAGATTGCGGCAACTGCGCAACACCCACGAAGTTCTGTGGATACAGTTTAGTGATCCGATAGACAAGTTCATTGCAGTGTTCAGTCCAGTATTTGGAGGTATGGGCGTTACCGATGTGGTGACCCATCCAAGACGCTCGCGGAGAAAATATGGTCAGGTCGGTCTCTCGGTCTGCCTGCATCTTTAACTGATTGCCAGCCAAACTGTCACGAAGCTGTTGATCAGATATCGCAACGTGACCCTTGTTGCCGAGCGCGAGCGGATCCTGTTCAAGCTCTCTTTTCTGCGTTTCGCGATACTGACCTAACTCGTCAGGTGCTGTCGTGTAGTGACCATGGCAGTCTATTATCACCCTTACACCCTCTGCTCATTTTTCTTGGGGCAGCTATACGCTACTTCAAATCTTTTCATAAGGCAGCCCCACGTACTGTTCTGCTATGACACGACGACCATTCTCTGAACCAAGGTAGTAGTCTAGCTGCGATTGCATAAAACGCGAGAACGTCGCGCCGGCCATCCCGTCCACCGTCATATCACCAAAGTTGTGCAACATGTTCGTCATCCACCAGGAAAAACGCTCGCCATGCCAAACCCGACGTAAGGCGACCTCTGTATAGCGCGCCAGACTGCTCCGATCATCATCATCGTAAACCCTGCGCAATGCTTGATACAGAATAGCGACATCAGAAGCGGCTAAGTTCAACCCCTTCGCACCTGTCGGCGGCACAATGTGCGCAGCATCACCTACTAAGAAAAGATTTCCATAACGCATTTCTTCACAAACAAACGAACGTAAAGGCGCAATGCTCTTTTCAATACTGGCTCCCGTAACGAGTCGATCGGCGCAAACCTTTGGCAATCGACGCCGCAACTCTGCCCAAAACAAAGCATCCGTCCAATTTTCCACTTTTTCATCGATCGGCACTTGCAGGTAGTACCTCGAGATAGTATTCGACCGCATACTTGCCAGCGCAAACCCTCGCTGAGATTTGCAGTACATGATCTCGTCAGCAACCGGGGGAGTTTCACTTAATACCCCAAGCCAGCCAAATGGATAAACCCGCTCATGTTCGGTGCGCAGTTTCTGCGGGATAGTCTGGCGTGAAATGCCATGGAATCCATCGCAACCAGCAACGAAGTCGCACACTAACTCGTAGTCTTGGTCCTCATAACGAAACGTCACTCTTGAATTAGCCGACAGAGGTTCATGGATCTTCGCATCCGCCGCATGATAAAAGGTGGTCGCGCCAGCGGCAGCACGAAGCTGCATCAGATCGCGGGTTACCTCGACCTGCCCGTAACAAACGACCACATCACCGCCCGTCAGCGTCTTAAGGTCAATTCGATGAGCGCGGTCTCCCTGTGCAATTGAAAACCCTTCATGCACAGCACCCTCCTCGTCCAAACGGTAGGCAGCGCCGGCTTCTCTGGCAAGATCAACAAACCCCTGTTCGAGGATTCCTGCGCGTATGCGCCCGAGCACATACTCGCCAGAGACTCGCTCGATGATAACGTTATCGATCCCTGCGCGGTTTAAGAGCTGGCCCAGGAGAAGACCTGATGGACCAGCACCGATAATCGCGACCTGCGTAGTTAGCGTTTGCATGCGCCCATCTTATCTGACCTGGCCAAAATTGAGAGCCACCATCGTAAACCAATCCGCTGGGCCCATGGCTTTGCTGCGCCTTCACGTGGCAAACTGGTTGAGTTCAACACCGGAAATACCCATTGAGCAATAAAGATTACAACGACATTCCAGGCACAACAATTTTTGATGGTGATATGGCTCGCAAAGGGTACTGGGTTAATCAATTTTGTATGTCGCTCGTAAAGCCGGACAATCGGGCCCGATTTCTTGCGGATGAAGCAACCTACCTTGACGAATGGCAGATAACCGCTGAACAAAGAACAGCTGTGCTTAAACGCGACTACAACACGCTGCTATCACTCGGCGGCAACGTCTATTTTTTTAGTAAATTGTTTTTCACCGACGAGAAATCGTTCGAGGCCTGTGCTGCGCAAATGGCTGGGATGTCGCAACCAGATTATCGAGCCATGATGATTAATGGCGGTCGCGCGGTCGCCGGGAATCGCTCGACAAGAGTGGAAGATCGCTAGATGGCGAAGATTACAGCAGGCATCAGCACGTCTCATGTCCCCGCCCTTGGTGTTGCCATGGACCATGGCAACACGGAAGACGAGTATTGGGCACCACTGTTCAAAGGCTACGAGCATTCTCGTCAATGGATGCAAGAAAATACGCCAGATGTCGTCGTACTCGTCTACAACGATCACGCGTCAGCTTTTAGCCTTGAATTGATACCTACTTTCGCGATCGGCTGCGCAGAACAATTCGCCATTGCCGATGAAGGATGGGGACCGAGACCCGTACCCGCAGTAGAGGGCCATCCTGAGCTTGCTTGGCACATTGCACAAAGCGCCATCGAAGACGAATTTGATATGACCATCGTTAACCGCATGCCGGTCGATCACGGTTTAACCGTACCGCTATCGATGCTGTTCGGTCAGCCAAAGAGCTGGCCATGCCAAGTGATCCCTATTGCTGTCAACGTCGTTGTCTATCCGCCACCGTCAGGGCGCCGGTGCTATCACCTGGGCCAGGCTATAGGGCGTGCTGTTGAAAGCTTTGCACCCGATGTAGACGTTCAGGTGTGGGGTACCGGTGGCATGAGTCACCAGCTGCAAGGACCACGAGCAGGCTTGATCAATCAAGCGTTTGATCAGGCGTTTATGAATGACCTGGTCGCTAACCCTGAACTGTTAATGCACAAACCCCACATCGAATACCTCCGAGAAGCCGGTTCAGAGGGTGTCGAGCTGGTCATGTGGTTAATCATGCGCGGCGCGCTGGGTCCACATGCCAAAGAGCTTTATCGCTTCTATCATGTGCCGGCGTCAAACACTGCTGTTGGCCACATGATTTTACAAAGCGCATAAGCTGCCCGGTTAAGAGGTTCACAATGGATCCAGATTGGCTACCGTTTCACCCAGAACCATCCAAACCTCTATTCCGACTACCGATAGGAGCAGTCGACGCACACTGTCACGTGTTCGGTCCCACGCACGAGTTCCCGTTTGCACCGGAGCGCAAGTACACTCCATGTGATGCAAGTCGCGACCAACTCTGGCAACTGCGCGACCATCTGGGCTTCAGTCGCAACGTCGTCGTTCAGGCGACCTGTCACGGTTCTGACAACCGAGCCATGGTCGATGTACTGCAAAAGAGCGATGGCAAAGCACGAGGAGTCGCTACGGTTCATACCGATGTGACGGATGAAGAACTAAAGCAGCTCAATCACGCCGGTGTCCGCGGCGTACGCTTCAATTTCGTCAAACGACTGGTGGACAAATTACCGACTGACGACTTGCGCCGAATAGCAGATCGTATCGCGCCATTGGGGTGGCATATCGTCATCTATTTCGAGGCAGCAGAGCTCGATGAAATATGGGATCTGATTACAATCTTGCCGACCAAGGTCGTAGTGGATCACATGGGTCGACCCGATCTCAGTCAGCCACCCGAGGGACCGAAGTTTACCCAGTTCATAGAACTGATGACGGCGTTTCCCAATTTTCTATGCAAGGTAACGTGCCCTGAACGACTCTCACACAGGGGCCCGCCCGATTACGACGACTTTGTACCATTTGCGCGATTAATGGTCGAACGTTTCCCGGCGAGGGTTCTCTGGGGAACAGATTGGCCTCATCCAAACATGAAGTCTCACATGCCTAACGATGGAC
>JAQWQN010000020.1 GCA_029244465.1 Pseudomonadales bacterium | reverse complement strand
CCCCTGGCCATCGGCAGATAGGTGATGTCAGTGGCCCACACCTGGTTGGGCCGATCAATGGTCAGGTTGCGCAGCAGATAAGGGTATATCCGGTGCGCTGGATTCGGCTGACTCAGCTTCTGCTTCGGATAGACCGCCACAATGCCCATGGCGCGCATCAGGCGCTGCGTGCGTGCGATTGACCGTCATGCCTTCGTCTTGGAGCCAGTCCTTGATACGACGGCTGCCATAGAATGGAAGGTCAGTATGACAGTGGTCTATCAGCTTCATCAGTTCCAGGTCTTGTGCGGAAACCGGCTGTGGCACGTGGTAGAACGTGGACCGCGGAATATCCAGAAGTTTACATTGTCGCGAAATCGACAACGGCTCGGCGGGACTCACCAATTTTTTCCTCTGGGCCCGTGTATCCTGGTGAGCCCGCGTTCTAAAAAATCATTCTCCATCGTCAGTTGGCCGATCTTGGCATGGAGTTCCTGTACGGTTTGCTCATTGTCTTCGGCCTTCTGTGCGCTTTTGCCGAACACGTCCGAAGCACCGCTGAGCAACTGCTTCTTCTATTCCGTGATTTGATTGGCGTGCACATCGTACTTCTTGACGAGTTCAGCCATCGTCAGATTGCCAGCAATGGCATCCACAGCGACTTTGGCTTCGAATTCAGGCGAATGATTGCGTCTTGGTCTTTTCATGGTCTCGCTCCAGAGCGTTATGCTCATCATGGAGGAACCACTTAACAGCGTCCAATTTCTGTCCAGTCAACAGGGTCCACTTCTGATGGCGGGATATCGTTTAACCACCTGCGTGGACGATCCCAGTACCCTAAACACGTGCAGGCGGCAGAGGCGGGCTCGGCGAAGAAGCATTGCGGCTCTTAAGCCGTAGCCCGACTTAAAGGATCTGCTGCTTAGGTCTACTGGGTCTGGTGCCCTGGATCGAGATAATAGAGATTACCGTCTGGGTCGTTGAAGAGTGCCAGCGTCCCACCCCATGGCTGCTTTGTCGGCGCCATGGTGAACTCGACTCCTGCTGCCCGCATCATTGAATAAGTCTGGTCGATATCATCGACCATGAAGCCGATTCCAGTGTGCCGACCAATAAGCGCTGATTCATCTGTTTGGGCTATGCCGAAACTAATCGGGCCAGCAGTGAAAGAAGCATAGCCGTGATCGACTTCAATCGAATTACACATCAGGCCTAGGGTGTTTTCAAAAAACGACACTGTGGTTGATAGATTCGAAACAAAAACATTCACGTATCCGATTTTCATAGAATATCTCTATTGATCCGCCAGAAGTGTCCCGCGTTTGCGTCCACCCAACTGGCGGCGATCTTTCGGTACTTTTCTGCAGACTTAGTGGCTTGAGCGCAGAGAATACTCCAGAAATGGAGGAAGGTAGGGCAATATAGTCACGGTCATTTTCTTTCTCGTCGCGTCAAGTTTACGGCTTAGACAAGCAGCACTGTACCACGGGACGTGACACTTCAAGCCCTTTGTCATCTGGCTTTGAGGGGCTGTTTGGATTTGGAGTTATTGGGTTTGTTTAGGTGTTTTCCTTAACAGTTGAAGGCCTCATTAATAGAGGCAGCAACCAAAACCAACCCTATGGGTACAGGGAGGATCCACAAGAGCGTATGCCAGCCACTCTTACCCACATCTCTTAACCGCCTAATTGTCACAGAGATAGTAGGCCGCATTATGAATGGACGATACAGCAGCACCAGTTATCCCACTTCTTCATCAACATAGCCCATGGGGATGAGATGTCCGAAGGGTAACTCGCGTATCCTCACCACGGAGGTCAACGCAAATTGATCTAGACTAGCCACTAGAATGTAAAGTAGAACAAAGAAGAGCGCGAAATAGCAAAACTCCGACCTACTTGCTGTACCTCTGAAGTTAAAATAGTGCTTAAAACCGCTTACTACAGCTGCGAAAAACCTTCCAATTTCTTCCCTGACACTCATGTTATTCGTTCTTCTTTGCTGTTCCGTGACGCTCCAGTCTCTTTTACCATCGTCGTGCGTCATTGATCGGGCACAGAAAGTGCTGGTCCTTTGTGCCTCGGGACCAATTAGAGATCGGGGTCAGAGTTGACGACGAGAGACTTCGTTGCTTCGCTTATCGAGTTTTGCCCGAATCCGCCTTTACCTGTTAGCTCGTCTGGCGGTTCTGCGATAAGTTCACACAATCTTTCATTGGCTTTTATTTGTGTGTCGCCATCGTCAATAAATAGTCTTGAATCGTGCGTGTATCTATACCTTTGTTTGCGAGGTAGTAGCCAGTGCCGTGTCTAAACATGTGCGGGTGAACTGGATATGAGATCCCGCCAAGCTGGCCCGCACAAGTAACCATCTTGTTGACAGTGGAGCGGGTTAGTGGATCTCCAATTCTGCCCTAATTGTGGCACCCACCTGGCAACACGCCCACCCGTTTTTCCAGCCGCGATAGTCAAAGTCGGGACGCTGGATGATCCGGCCGTGATCGAAAAGCCAGAAATCGCCATCTTTATGATCGACGCCCAGCCTTTCCACGAAGTGCCTGAGGGTGTAGCGACGTTTGACCGGATGCCCGGATAACGCCTAACCTGTTAACAGATTAGGGGTACTCCTCTCACCCAGAAGAGCCCCGGCGTTTATTAACGAGCGCCTCATGCTGTCGCCCACCAGACGAGTGACCTAAATGAAATTCCACGAGCTGGGTCTATCCGCAGGTATCCAACAGGCGTTTGTCGACGCGGGTTATCGCAAGCCCACACCCGTTCAGAGCAAAACCATCCCTTTGGTCTTGCAAGGCAAGGATGTGATGGTTGCTGCGCAAACAGGAACAGGCAAAACGGCGAGCTTTGTCGCTCCAATTTTGGACCTCTTAACTGCGAATTCTCGCCGTCGCTCAAACCAGATAAACGGGTTGATTCTTGTTCCAACGCGAGAACTCGCTATTCAGGTCCACCAATCCATCAAGGGCTACGGCACTAATAGCGGGCTGCGTGCTGCAGTGGTCTATGGCGGCGTAAAAATCAGCCCTCAGATGATGAGCCTGCGCGGCGGTGTACATTTGTTGGTCGCTACCCCGGGACGTTTACTCGACCTGTACTCCCAGAACGCTGTTAAGTTTGATCAGTTGAATTTTTTGGTGCTGGACGAAGCAGACCGAATGCTGAGTCTGGGCTTTGCAGATGAAATGAGTCAGTTGCTCAGAGTCTTGCCAAGTAGGAGACAGACTCTGATGTTTTCGGCGACTCTCTCAACGCAGGTCAAGAAACTAGCAGCCCAGTTACTGAAAAACCCTGCTGAGATAACCATTAGTCCCGAGCATATTGCGGCAGTACAGGTTAATCAGTGGCTGGCACCAGTGGACAAGAAGCGTAAGACAACGCTGCTGCTTGCCTTGCTTGCAAAGAAGGGCTCGCAACAAGCTCTGGTCTTTGTAAACACCAAGAAGGGCGCCGAAGTTCTAACGCAGCGTCTTACGAATGCTGGGTTTTCAGCAGCAGCGATTCATGGTGATAAGAGTCAGGCTGTGAGGTTGCGAAACCTAAATGAATTCAAAACTGGCAAAGTGCAAATTCTTATAGGGACTGATATAGCATCCCGGGGTTTGGATATTGGCAATTTGCCCGTCGTAATCAATTTCGATTTACCCAAGGTTGCTGAGGACTATGTGCACCGTGTTGGTCGTACTGGTCGTGCCAATAAGACCGGGGAAGCTATTTCACTAGTGAGCGCCGACGAGTTTGAGAAACTTCGCAGTATCGAACAGCTGCTTCAAGAGGTCATCCGGCGTGAGTCTGTGGAGGGCTTTGATCCCGGTCACGAGGTTCCGGAATCGAACGGGGTCCCTTCACCCAGAAAGCCGAAGAAACCTAAAAAACCGAAGAAGCATAGTAAATCTGGCGGTCCAGGGTAGGTTTTCCGAGCGGGCGCAGCACCCCAGTCGCGAATTGCCAGCCTAATTTGGCGCAGGTATCACCACTGTTCAGACATGACCCGCTCAAAGGCTGCTGGGGTTCGCCATTTAGAACTCATTAATCGCAAGACATAGGCACCCCCTGTCATCAATATCATAATGACAAAGACGATCCAGGACACTCTTGGCCCTAGCGCCCAAACTATGATCACAAAATATTGAACGACCAACATGAGCCAGTGCAGCAGGATGCTTACCCACATTAACCAACGGGTGTCACCAGCGCCCCGTAGCACTCCCCCAGAGATGAGGATAATCGCGTCAGCCATGACATAAGTTGCGAGTCCAACCATCATAAAGCTGCCTAAGGTCATAATTGTTTCAACCTCGGGGCCGTCACTGACAAAAAGATCTACCAGGGGCACTCTGAAAACGAGAAAAATCAAAGCCAGCAATGCCGAGTAGCCAAGCCCCATGACAAAACCGGCCTTAATGACTTCTCGAAGCCCACTCATATCTTCGGCGCCAATAAAGCGGCCCACAAGACTGATGATGGCAACATTCAGTCCAATCATTGGCACAAAGGAGACGATGTCCCAATTGAAAACGATAGCGGCAGATGCTGCTTCAGCGACGCCATAAGATTGAAACATGAGCAGGAATAGGTTGAACGCAGCAACGTTCAGGAACATTTCAATCCCTGATGGAAGCCCTAAGCGAACAAAGCGGTTGAAAATACCTCGATCAACCACGAGTGAGTCTTTTACTTTGAAGCGTTGGCGATGATTCTGCTCAAGATAGAAGAACATAAAAATGCCCAAGCTGAACACGGTCGCTATGATCGTCCCGTAGGCCGCTCCGGCAATTCCAAGCTCCGGGAGGCCGCCGATGCCAAAAATGAGAGCGTAGGAAAGTGGGATATTCAGCGCGACTCCAAGAGTATCCGCGATCATCACTACCCGGGTTTGGCCAATGCCCGCAAAGTAAGATGCAATACACGTTTTGAATAAGCTAACACTGGCACCCCAAATCAAGATGAGAAAGTAAGTGGATTCAAGCGCGGCGAGTTCGGTGGTATGCCCCATGAACAAGAACATGTCGCTAACAAAATAGCCGAGGACCAGCAGTATCGGGACAAATCCTAAAGCTAACATCAGACCCTGTGTGACCACGCGAGGGCACTTTGCAAGCTCACTGGTACCAAAATACTGCGCTACTAGTGCATTGGTGTAGGACAGAATGCCAATAAACAATGACATGCAGAAAAATGATGTAACGCCACCACCCAACGACGCTGCCATGTGAGTCGGACTTACCAGGGACATAAAGAATCGGTCAGTGAAGATCATGACCGCAAACGCGCCCTGGGAAATCACCATGGGGTAAGCGAGGTACAGAAGCTTTTTTGTGGTTGAGCGGCTAGAAGATTGCACTGAGTATAGAGCCTAATATGGGCAAACATATTACACCATCTAGCTCAGCCTGAGTGTGGCGCACGGCCTTTTCGATTAAGGAGCAGTCACGTTGTTATCCCGGCATTGAAGCCGTATTGAGGTGGGGTAATCCCCCCATTTTCAGCTGACACCATCAGTAGAACTCAGGCCACCATGGCCAACTTCTGTTTTGGGGTGATGCCTCCTATAGCTGTGGTCGGGCGTTCGTTGTTGTACGTCCATAGTCAGTCCGTGGCTTACGTCTGGACCTCGGCAATGGAATCGAACAGGTACTGATTCAGCCAGTCATAGCGAACCGTTCGGTTGAAACGCTTGATGTAGGCGTTCTGTTGCGGGTTCCCCGGCTGGATAAAGTCTAGCCGTATGCCATGGGTTTCGGACCAATTCTTGAGTGCACCGCTGACGTATTCAGGACCGTTATCGCACTTCAGAGCAATGGGTTTGCCATGCCATTCGATGACTCGATCCAGAGTGGGCACCACTCGCTCTACGGGCAAGGAAAGGTCGACGTCGATGGTCAAGCCTTCTCGATTCATTGCTGCTGCCCGGAACAAATATACTTCTTCTCGAGGGTTCTAGTGATTAGAGCCTGACTCTTAACTTTGGCGACGTCGTCTTCACCGGGTTATCAAACGACGATCCCGGTCCTCCAGTAACATTCTCTCTCGACCTGGATGGCCTTCAAGGTGATTTAGCAGCCTGCGAGGGTTCTACGTGCGTGGGGTATCTAGTACGTTTCTATACTCCATGAGGGCCCACCACACGCCCGTAAGCTATACATTCCAAAATGATGGACGTTACCTAGTCCGCTGGGACGGTAATGGATATGCTTACCTCGACAACGCAAGGTGGATACGTGTTCAAGTCCCCGAACCCTCTACTCTCGGCCTACTCGGTATAGGGATGGCTGGGCTGCTTCTTGCTCGCAGAAAGTCTATAGCCGCCTAACCTAGTAACAGGGCTGTTGTATCTCCTGTCAGGAGTAAGTGATAGTTCTTGACCGGATACCGTGGCCTACGAAGACCACGGCCCTCTTGTTGCTGAGGAGAGTGTTCTCGGTGAGCCACTTCTCTACGTCAGACTGTCTCAGACGCTCGTAGCTACCCTCATCAGCCACAACCACACGGTAGACGCTATGGATGGCAAGCTTGGCGAGGTCGTTGTCAAGGTATTGGGTGAGGAAGGATTCGTAGTCAGCGAGTTCAGATATGGTGATTAAGTCGTTCATCGTTGTGTCACCTCTAGTTGAGGTTGGCGCTCTGCGGTAATGTCGGCAATGCTGTTGGATACGTTGAGGGCGAAGCTAGCGGTCCAGACGAGGATGATCGGGAGCCAAGTACGGGTCAGGATGTTGGTAATGTTGATAGTCGTAGGATAGGTCCTTGGTATTGTTACGACACCAACCACGCCAGCCTCATTCATCACAAAGGACGAGAAGGACAAGCATAGGCCAGCGTGGTGGCAGCTGTAGAGTTCACCGGATGAACAATTCCGCCAACGTTGAAAAAATGTTCATCCGTAGGAATTTCACATGAAGTCAGCATTCACGGGCGCCGCTACGGGCGCTGCTGCTGCGGGTTAATCCTGCTTTTCTGATCAGGTGGGTTTCGATGGCGCGCAGCACGATTTTCAGCGTGCGCGTTAGGGCTCGCGGGTGTGTGCTGTA
>JAQWQN010000273.1 GCA_029244465.1 Pseudomonadales bacterium | reverse complement strand
ATCCATGCAGGCACTGCAGCGCGCTTTTACTACACGAATTTTAGTGGCTTTGACACCCACGTTTCGCAAGCCTCGATGCAAGCGGGTTTGTTCAATCAACTGGGCGATTCCGTGCTCGCATTTCTGACCGATATAGAAAAGATGGGGCGCGCCGAAGATGTGGTGCTGCTTGTTTTCAGTGAGTTTGGGCGACGAGTGCGGGAAAATAAATCATTGGGCACTGATCACGGCGTTGCCGGACCCATGTATATCTTTGGACAACCCGTTCGAGGCGGGCTATATGGTGAGCATCCTAGTCTTGAGAATCTCGATCAGGGGGATTTGATCCACACCACCGACTTTAGGCAAGTCTATGCAACGCTCATTCGAGATTGGATGGGTGTTCGAGAGCCAAGTAAAATACTCTATGGCAATTATGAGCGTCTTGGTTTCGTGTAACACGGGCTAGAGCCAGTAGCTAACTTTGAGGGAATAGTATGCGAGCAGTAGGATTATTTGAACATGGTGGCCCTGAGGTACTGAAGGTGGTTGACGTGCCATCGGCAGACGCTGGACCGGGCCAAGTCCGGATCCGAAATTATGCGGCGGCGGTAAACCCGACGGATGTCGTGGCGAGAAACGGAGTGAGGGCGGAGGTGCAGAAAAAAGACCCACCGCCGTATGTCCCTGGGATGGATGCAGCTGGAGTGGTCGACCAGGTCGGGCAGGGCGTGACGACAGGGATCGAGGTCGGTGATCGGGTCATGGCGATGGTGGTGCCAAATGCCGCGCACGGTGCCTATAGAGAACAAATTGTTCTGGCACAGAATGCCGTTGTTAGAGCACCTGAGGGAAGCACGCATGTGGCAGCCTGTACGCTGCCAATGAATGGCTTGACCGCGAGACTTTCTCTGGATCTGTTAAATCTTCAACCCGGGCAGGTTATCGCGGTCACCGGTGCACCAGGCGCATATGGTGGCTATGTTGTGCAGCTGGCCAAAGCGGACGGGTTGACGGTGATTGCAGATGCCAAAGAATCAGATCGCGCGCTACTGGACTTATTGGGCGTCGACGTGATTGTGGACAGAGGGGACGGCTTTGCCGACAGGATTCGGGAACATTTCCCGCTGGGTGTTGATGGTTTAGCGGATGGTGCATTGTTGAACGAATTAGCGGTTGATGCGGTTAAGGATGGCGGTGCTTTTACGGCGATACGTGGGTTTAAAGGTGAGCCACAACGACGGATCAACTTTAGTGCAACCTGGGTGACGAAATA
Source organism: Pseudomonadales bacterium (assembly GCA_029244465.1). Classification (GTDB taxonomy): domain Bacteria; phylum Pseudomonadota; class Gammaproteobacteria; order Pseudomonadales; family Azotimanducaceae; genus UBA4421. The sequence continues at coordinate 11,411 of JAQWQN010000273.1, read as the reverse complement.
TGACGGTGCCTACGACAAGCTAGACCGGTTGCGAGAGCAAACCGAAGCCGGGCAATTGACCCTGCGTGTGGCGGAAGCCGTGTCGCCTGAAAATGCCGCAATTGCGCACCGTAGACTTGAGGCCGGGGGGACGCGTGGGCGCATGGTCATCGAGTTTTGACGTGCAGATAGAATTGCCGCCGCGGACCGGTTGCTAGATCGCTGCTGGCAAACCGTGGTCAACCGCGGTGACGTGGTTGACCGACGATCGTCCGGTCCCCTTGTCTCCGAGGGGTTGAGTGGCAACAATTTGTTGGTCCCGCGTGTTGCGCAATCTGTTTTGAGCTGGTCGATTGCAGGCCACAGGTGGTGTGCGAATTTGTTGCATCAGGCGCTATACTGTTGCGGTCTTAAACACGGCTGGGGAGAGGCGTGTGAGTGAGGGAGAGATTCAGGTAGATCGTGGCGATGCGCAGCGCCAGCCGATCAGTGAAGCGAAAGTGATCAGTTACGCGAGCATGTATTTGCCGGTTTCCATGGCATTGCTGCCGGTAGCACTCTATGTGATTCCGTTTTATGCGGAACTGGGCATCCCACTCTACGTCATGTCCGCCATTATCCTCGGAGCTCGGCTTTCTGATGCCTTCACGGATCCGTTGATCGGTGTCTTGTCTGATAATACCAAGACCCCGTGGGGACGGCGCAAGCCCTGGATTCTGTTGGGCACACCGCTCTTAATGCTGTCGCTCTATAAACTCCTGGTGCCACCGGCCGATGTCACCGCTTGGTATTTTGGCACGTGGAGCGTGTTACTCTACTTCGGCTATACGCTAGTTGCGTTGCCGTACTATGCCTGGGGCGCGGAGATGTCGACGTCGTATGAGTTCCGTACGCACATCACCGCGAGGCGTGAGCAGGCCCACTTTGCGGGATATCTCTGCTTTAATTTTCTGCCGTTGACTGCCGCTTTGGTCATCTACTTTTCGACAACCTCTAGTACCGATTTGTCCAGTGTCTTGGCCAATTTTAGTACTGAGTTTCAAGTCATCATGGCTGAACGAGCTGGCAATATTGCTGTGATACTGGAGTGGCTAGCGACTTTTGTCCTGATTGCTATTCCGGTAACGGTTCTTTTTGCGCTGTTCACCGTACCGGAACCTCAGCTCGCGACCATTGAACGCCAGCAACGGGGGTTTCTCGCGAGCGCCAAAGTCGTGACTCGAAACGGCCCCTACGTGAGAGTCGTTGTCACGTATATGGTGGTCGGTGGTGGTATTGCGATGACCGCCGCTATGTCCTACTTTTTTGTCAAACATGTCATCAACGCGGGCGAGCTCTACCCGATCTTCCTATTGGTTTATTACGGAGCATCGGTGTTTGGGGTAGCACCGTGGACCAAGTTGTCAAAACGACTGGGTAAGCACCGAACGATGTTATACGGTCTTCTTTGGTATGCCTTCTGGTCCTCTTGGATACCCTTTATACCCGAGGGCGAGTTCGTACTATTCATGGTGGTGATGTGCTTCAAGGGTAGCGTCGTCGGTGCCATGTTCGCTTTGTTGGCCTCCATGGCGGCAGACACGGTGGATGTGGATTTTGCTCGGACTGGTAAAAATCGGGCTGGTCTGTATTTCTCGGTCTGGGGTTCGTTGCGTAAGGGTACGGCTGCTGCCGGTGGTGCGCTAGGTATTGCAGGGGCTGCATTCTTCGGGTTCGATCCGCTTGTGGACCCGGATTTGGTCGGCACTGCTAGTGGTAACTCGACAACCAGTTTAATGTGGTTAGCCTGTCTCTATTCTATTATTCCAGCATCGTTGAATTTTTTAATTCTGCCAATGCTCTCTGGCTATCCGCTGACAGAAGAACGGCAAAAGAGACTGCGTGACAGGTTGGATCGCAAAATAGCCCGTCTCGGCAGATTCGAACAATAAGGCAAATGTGGTCGAGCGCTAAGAGCAGCGGTTGACGGGTGATCAAACAATGCCATTGGTGGCATAACGGTGTCACTCTCTTGTGCAGCACGTAGGCCAGATTGGTTGTGAGCCTCAGCGCTTAGGTGGCACAGCCTTTTTAAAATGAGGGCCTTCTTCAAGCGCTGCTTTTTTCACAAGTTTACGCAGAGAATCGCTGTGCTCTGTGTAGGATGAATCGCCTTGTGCCCCAATTGTGACGATGGAACTCGCTGTAATAACCTCTGTCGCCGCAGCGATCCGCCAGCGCCGTCCAACTGCTTGCACTTCGACGGATTTAAGCTCGCCTTGCTCGGAGATGTTCACCAGCCCTTTGATTCGATAGACTGCTGGTGGGATCGCGTCAAGCCAAGACATGAATGCCCGCGCTTCGATCTGGCCGTGCCATGAGATCACCTCAGAAGCAAAAGCACTCGTGTCGTGGCTATGCGCATCGATCGGTAGTCGAGCACCTTTCAACACTGCCCCAAGCAGAAACTCAGACGCATCGGCATCGGTCAACTCAGCGGCGGAAAGCACCGCTCGTCCCGGCACCAGATCGCACAGCCCCGCAAAACCTTCCGCGCTCGGTTCACATTTGGTCACAATCACCATATGTGCCGCTTCCAGCTGCCGTCGAAATAAATGTGCTGCAGTTGTGTCGAGGATTTGCTCTGCCCAAGATTGGCCGTCGACGACGGTCACGATCCCGTCAAGAATGACACCGTCCACACTAGCAATGGTTTGAGCAATGCCTGTCGGATCGCTGACGCCTGACGCTTCAATAACGACGGCATCGGGCTTGGCATCGCGCTGGCTTACTCCTGCCAAAGCAAGCCCTAAATCACCGCTGAGGACGCAACAGGCGCAGCCGTTCTCAAACTCGATTGTTTCAGCGGTGGTGTGGCGAATTTTTTCTGCGTCTACGTTGACGGCGGCTAGGTCGTTGACAATTGCAGTAATTGTGAGCGTTGTACTTTCCAGCAAACGACACAATAGCGTGGTTTTGCCGGAACCCAAAAAGCCAGCGAAGACGGTGACAGGAATCGGCTCGCCAGGTTCAATCCTCTCCTGTGGCGCTTGCAGGGTTAGCAGGACTGAATCCCAGACAGTCTCTATCGGTGTGTTGATTGGGGACGTAGAAGACTGCGTACGACACATAGGCTCATCCATTCGCGGCTATTTGTGCTTCACCACCAAGGACCGTGGCGCATACTTCAATCTTGTTAAGGTTTTTCGGATCAACCTCATACGGGTCATCCGCCAAAACAGTGAAATCGGCAAATTTTCCAACTTCGATGCTGCCGAGTTGATGGTCCTTGCTGAGCACAAACGCTGCATCGATAGTGATCGCGCGCATTGCTTGATCTACGCTGATTCTCTCTCCCGGCGCGAGTACGGTTTGACCATCGGACGCGAGACGATTAACCGCGATCCACGCGGCGGTCAGAGGATGCATCGGCGCGACAACTAAGTTGTAATCTGAATGCAGTGCAAAGGTTGCTCCGGCGCGTACAAGGGAACCGAGACGAGCCGTCGCTTCGGTCCGGTCCGGGCCGAAGCCTTGGTCTGCATGAATCCCCGATCGGTAATGCACAAAGTAGGGATTCACACTCGCTAGGCCACCAAGCGCCGCAAGCCGCTTTGCCTGCGCTGGTGTGCTGATGCAGTAATGCTCAATGGTGAATCTGTGGTCGAATCGGGGGAAGCGGTTTTGTAGCTCGTTTAATGTGTTGAGCGTCATGTCAATGGTTTCGTCACCGTTCGCATGCGAGTGGATCTGCACCCCAGCCCGCCAGTAGGGCATCATTCGATCGACCATATCTTCCCACGCGACCTCACCAGCGAGCCCAACCTCCCCATCTAAATAGCCTGGGTAGTTCAACCTTAACGTCATCGATGGGTATGAGCCGTCGTTCACGTACTTTACCCCATGCACGGCCAGCCGGTCGGTTGCCTGCGCTGCCATCGTTCTGTAGTACGCAGCGATGTCATCACCATATTCACGGCGCAGTCTGCCTTCGAAAGGGACCAACAACATACGCAACGGCAAAACGCCCTGTTCAATCGCTGTAACATGATCGTCCCACTCTGTCTGCATCGACGAAATTCCAAAAATCATATCCGCAGTCGTGGTAACACCACTGCGAAGGGCAACTTGTCCCTGCAGCTTTAACGCTTCAACGCCGAAACCCTGATGGTATACCTGGTCGCGAACGGGACGCGAGGCGACCGCTGTTGCCTCGGTTTCGACAAACCAGCCATTAAGGCGACCGTCCCCATAACGACCCAGGCCATGCAGTTTGGTCTGCTCATCAACGCCGGTAAGTTCCAACATGGGCGTATTGGTATAGATAATATGTGGTGCGTAGGCGATCACCCAGATGGGGACCTCTGTCGAGACGGCATCAAGCATCTCGCGATCCAGGTGCCCGCCTTGCATGCCTGGATCAAATCCCCAGGCGGTAATGGGTGTCTCGAGGTCCTCATTTCGACTCGCCACGAGCGACTTCAGTTGCGCTAATACGGCGTCGCGATTCGGTAGAGGTGCAACCGGATGCCCAAAGGGATCGGTGGACTTTATTGGCCCGACGTAATTCAGGCCCATGTAGGTTCCCGATAAGCGCAAGTGTGTGTGCGGGTCAATGAAGCCAGGCATCAACACCCGTTCAGCAAAGCGATCGTCGATTTCATAAGGTACGCGACGTAACCACGGTTGCATCGATTCGAGTGTGCCCACGGAGACAATTTTTCCCGCGCTGACGGCAACTGCGTTTGCCTCAGGGCGGCCTGGATCCATCGTGCGGATCTGCGCTGCTGTAAAGACCGTTAATTTATCCATCTAACTCACTATAAAGTAAACTTCTAAAGCCTGGGCGCAGGCCCCGTTGAGGTGCGGCGTGCAACGCAGGACCAAGTCAGCCAGCCTGTCCCCGCGAGTGCTGGCAAGGGTAACCACTACATGCCAGGGATTCTCGGTTTTATCAAGCAAGGCCTGCAAGTGATCTATTGCTGTGCTCTGTCCCTTTACAATAACTGTCTTCGCTCTGCAGCAACCTCTGGTGCCGCGCAATTATCCGGTTAAGCGTATTCTGAAGATCTTGCTTAGTCTTTTTTCAAGTGGTCACGCACTGCCCTAATCACCGCTTCAAGGTGTTTGTGGTATTCACTATTGACAGCCGTCACGGCGTTACTGTGTGCAGCAATGACGATCTGCGATTCTGGGTCGACGAAGATTTGTTGACCGAAAATGCCTCGCGCTGCGTAGTCGTTTTGGTTTAACCACCACAAGTAGCCGTAATACGCGGCGCCTTGGGATGGTGACGTTGAGGCAGTCATCCAATCGCGAGGCAGTACCTCCGTGCCGTCCGACAGTAAGCCACCGTGCATGGCAAACAGGCCAATCCGGACATAGTCACGCAACGTCGCGCTGATGCAGCAGCCACCAGTTTCGCCGCCACCGGGCTCGCCCAGTAACCAGGTTGCATCACTTTCCATGCCATAGGGCTGCCATATTTTGTGCATGAGATAGGTTGCGGCGTTATTGCCGATGGCAGCGCGAAGAATTTCACCCACCAGATTGGTTTCACCCGTATTGTAGTTGAACACCGCACCAGGTTCTGCCACGTTCATTAATGCACCGAGATAATTGGCAAGCGGCAAGCCATTAGCACCGCCGGCGTGGGCTACGTCTGAATCCGGGTCGGCGTAGTCTTCGTTCCAGGCGATTCCAGAGGCCATTTGCAAGACCTGCTTAATCGTGACGTTTTCATAGCCGGTACCTCTCAGTCGCGGCAGATAGTGCACTACCGGCTGATCGACGCTGCCGATATAACCGTCTTTGATCGCTGCGCCTATCAACATCGAAGTCACCGATTTTGTGACCGAAAACGAAACCCACTGCGTGTTTCGATGATGTCCATCGGCGTAATACTCAAATTGTACGTGGCCATTTTTCGTGGCGATGAACCCACGCGAGGCACGCATCCTGAGAAAATCATCCAGCGCGAAGTCCTTCTCCGCAATCCTGTAAGTCAGGCCTGAGAAATCTTCAGGGTCTTCGTCGAGGTGATAAACCGTGTCGCTCTTTGCAATGTTTCGCACCGGAAAGAGCTGCGCCATCTGCTTGAAAGCAACGTCACGCTGATCCTGCGATAAAAATAACAGCCGAGTCGCGCGACCTGTTTGTGCCTGTGCAATCAGACCTTCTAGTATCGTTGCCTCTGAAGCTTTCGTCTCTGCAGCGATCGGGTACTGCCCAAACAGAACCAAAGCGCTCAAGAACCGCGCGATCAAATAACTTTTTTTCATGCTTACCCCTGCTGTCACGAGATTGACGAACGACAGCATAGAGGCAATCGCTCAGCCTAGTCGAGCCGTGCCGAGCGACGCGTTAAATAAGTGCGGCCAATAATTAACCAGGCTTCGCAGGGCGGCTGCACGCTTCAGTGGGTCAATAGACGTCGATTTTTTCCTTGCCCACAGGTCCGCTCGTCGGCTGCTGATGGTGACATGAAGGGGTCCTGTCGTTGCGGACACCTTGATCCTGCCATCGCGTTTGCCTGTGGCGTAACGATTCGCTCATCCGGTGTTGCGGTATCGTGCGACCAGAGCTGTGTTTAACGGGTTAACGTCCTCCAGCGCGGTTCGGCTTGATAATGTATCGTCGTGTATAGGTTTTCCTTACGCGTTGCCGTTGCCACAAAATGAGGCCGGTTTAATATTGGGCGTAAAAACGGTAACATCCGCCGGCTCACGACAACGTAAATATTTGAATCAGGCATATTTTTTGTTTGAGTACTAAGGATTAGGGAGCTAAATTGCATTTTCAACGTACCAAGATAAACCAGGCCGTGGTGGCCGCGGTTGCGTCCATGACTGCCACACAAGGGTTTGCGCAAGAAGCTGAAAGTGGCGCAATTGAAGAAATTGTCGTCACGGCCACGAAGAGAGCCCTACCCATGCAGGATATTCCTGTTTCTGTTCAGGCGCTCACCGAGCAAGCCATGGATGATCTGGGGATAAACACGTTCGAAGACTACCTGATTGCGCTGCCTGGAATCACGGCAGGGGGTAGTGGGCCTGGTCAGAATACGGTTTATATCCGCGGCTTAGCCTCTACGACCCCGAACCTCACGACGGCAGGCGTTGCCGGCCTTGCCCCAAACGTCGCTTTTTATCTGGATGAACAGCCGCTCGCGCAGCCAGGCCGGAACCTTGACGTGTATGCTGCTGATTTGAGTCGCATTGAGGTGCTGTCTGGACCGCAAGGAACACTGTTTGGTGCGAGTAGCCAGGCGGGCGCAGTGCGGTTGATAACGAATAAGCCTGACACCAGCGGAACGTATGGCAAGATCAAGCTCGGCGCTGCCTACACCCCAAAGGGTGACCCATCGAACAACTTCGAAGGCGTGTTCAATCTAGCGGTAAACGAAAAACTTGCGCTCCGTGGTGTCGTTTATCAGGACAACCAAGGTGGCTTTGTCGATGGGGTTTCGGGCACGCGGAATGCTAGCGAAAGTGCTCGTTTTAGAGCTGAGGGGGCGGTGCGAGACAACGGCGTACCCGTTTCGAGTAGTCGCGAGGGTTTCCAGGCCGGTGCTGATGTGAGTGGTGTTACATTTCTCGATGCCGAAGCGATTCGTGAAGATGATTTCAACGAAGCCGAATATCGCGGAGCCCGCATTAGTGGCCTCTACGATATCAATGACGACTGGAGTGTAAATGTTTCGCACATGGTGCAGAACCTTGACACCGATGGGGTTTTCTTCGGCGACCCAGATCTCGGCGACTATGAAATCCAGAGATATTCCGAGGATAAAGTCACCGATGATTTCAACAATACGAACTGGACCATCGAGGGCCGAGTCGGGGCGTTGGAAGTGCTGTATACCGGTGCGTTCACTGATCGCAACACAGATCAGGTGGTAGATTACACGGACTATCTGTTTGTCGGGCAGTATCTCCCGTACTACATCTGTGACAGTTCAGTTACATATCCGGGTGCTGGAGCGCCAAGTGGCGTTTGTCAGGCTCCCAACCTGTATGTCAGGTCCAGTACCGAGACCGAGGTTTGGTCGCATGAAATTCGCTTCACGACCCCAATGGAAAATTCAGTGCGCGCCACGGGCGGCGCTTTTTTCAGCGATCTTGAATTGCGTGAGCGCAACGACTTTACCTACCCCGGCACGACGCAGGCGAATGTTTTCGGCAGTCCTGGCTTCTTCCCGAACTATCCGTTGGCGCCGCAGGATGTCTCTCGGCAAGGACCCTTTCCCGATGACGTGATCTTCCGCAACGACGTTGAACGGACCGATGAGCAGATGGGCGTCTTTGGCGAAGTGACCTGGGACCTGAACGAGACGTGGGCCGTCACCGCCGGTGCGCGGTGGTACGATATCGAGGTCGATTTCAAAGGCAGCGCCAACAGTGCATTCTGTAATTCTTTTGGGCCCGATGCAGATAAGTTTGGCACCGATATAAGCGACCTCTATGACGGCGATGGGTCCTTTACCTATCGCGGCGGCCATAGTGGTGGCGTCTGTGTACCCAACTTAACGTTTACGCGTGATGACTCTTTAGCAGATATCGAGGCAGCAGGATTGTCTGCTGGCGCCGCGGCGGGCGTATACAACGCTGTGCGCGCGCCAGACAAAGCAGAAACGGATGGTGTGATTGGCAAGGTGAGTCTGGCATGGACGCCGGAAGATGATTCGCTGTATTACTTCACCTGGTCTGAGGGTTTTCGGCCTGGCCTGTTGAATAGACCGGGCGGTGCGTCAGGACCAAACGGATATACCGTACCTTTTGCGCTTGATACGGATGAAGTGGTTAATCTGGAAGCGGGTTGGAAGCTGGACCTTGCTGACGGCAGGGTTCGATTGAACGGCAGCGTTTTCTTTGTCGAAGTTGAAGATTTGCAGACCACGATTTTCGATACCAGCATCGTTAATTTGTTCTTCTCAGATAACGCTGCGGATGCTGAAATAATGGGGCTTGAAGCAGATTTCGTTTGGGCTGCGACGGATAACCTAACATTGACTGGTGCCGTGTCGTTCCTGGATACAGAAATTACGTCTGTTAAAACGCCAACCTCTGATGTCGTGAAGGGTGACGAATTGGCTTTTGCACCGGAATTTCAGGGCAACCTTAGGGCGCGGTACGAATGGCAGTCGGGTTCTGCAATCATGCATATCATGCCGCATATCGCTTGGTCAGCTGATTCTCAGAGTGATGTGATCACAATCAACAACTCGGAAGTGGACGGCTGGCTACTGGCGGGTGTGTCACTTGGCATGTCGAAGGACAATTGGTCTGGAGAATTCTACATCGACAACATATTTGATGAAGAAGTAGAACTGGCGCGCAGTTTTGTCTTCGATAGAGCACGTGTTAGCTATGGACGACCCCTGACAATGGGTCTGCGTGTCTCCTTCGACCTCTAAAGACCTTCAAGACATTCAGGCTGACATCGCCGCTGGCAATCTGCCAGCGGCCTTTGCCGCCTTAGCCCGCGCACTCGAGCGGGAACCAGAAAATGAAGATGTGCTATACCTATTGGCGGTCTGTAACCGCTACGCTGGGCAACATGAGCGTGCCTTGGAGATCCTGCGAACACTGAAAACGCTCTCTCCAAACCATAGTCGAGGGCATCAAGAAGAAGGGCATGTCTATCGCGATCAGGGCGCCCACGAATCGGCCTTGCTGGCGTATGAGCGCGCCTTAAAAATAAACCCAGTGCTCCGGGCCTGTCTCACGAGTCAATTGCAGATATTGACAAGCCAGCGCAGGGAACGACAGGCCATCTTTGTCGTGGGGCAAATCGAGAAACTCGACGCGACACCAAAGGAACTGCTCGTCGTCACTGATTTGATTGCGCAGGGCCGGATCCGAAGAGCAGAAAATTTGTGCCGGCGCTTCCTAACAACAAACCCGAAACATGTCGAAGGTATGCGGCTGTTGGCGGATATTGGCAGCAGGCTGGGTGTTTTGGATGATGCTGACTTTTTGCTTGAAAGTGCCAGGGGGTTTGCCCCAGACAATATACAGATCCAAATGGACTACATTCAGGTCCTGCGAAAGCGACAGCATTTTGCAAAAGCACTCGCAGAGGCAGAAAGTCTGCTAGAGCGGGATCCTGATAACCCACAGTTCATGTCGTTATATGCAATTGAAAGTATGCAAGCTGGTGATTACGAGCAGGCAATCGTGTTGTTGAACCAAGTGTTGGAAAAAGTGCCAGGTGATCCGGTAACACTGACCACCAAGGGCCATGCATTGAAAACGCGTGGGGAGTCTGGCAAAGCCGTCGCGGCCTATCAAGAGGCCATAGTGAGCCAACCGGCGCATGGTGAGGCCTACTATTCGCTCGCTAACCTGAAAACTTACCAGTTTTCAGACAATGAACTGTCCCGTATGCAGGCACAAGAACAGAACCTAAATTTAAGTTACATGGAGCGGGTATACCTATGTTTCGCATTGGCGAAGGCCTACGAGGACCGGCATGCGTATGCGGACGCGTTCGCCTACTACGCGCAGGGTAATGTGCTCAAAAAAGCGGAGAGTCGTTACGATGCCGAGGCGATGCAGAAAGAATTCGCCGCGACACAAGCTGTCTGTGGGCGTGAATTATTTGCACGCCACGCAACCAACGGCGACCCGTCTCCTGACCCTATTTTTGTTCTGGGTTTGCCTCGAGCGGGTTCTACCCTGCTTGAACAAATCTTGTCCTCCCATAGTCGGGTAGACGGTACGCTTGAACTGCCCAACATCTTATCTTTATCGCAGCGGTTACGGCGACGTAAAGATGGCGACAGTTATCCGGGAATTCTGACGGATCTGCTACCAGAAGAGTTGGCCGCCTATGGTCTCGAATATATCGAGCAGACACGCATTCATCGCCAGGAGGCGCCGTTTTTTGTTGACAAAATGCCTAACAATTTTCGACATATTGGTTTGATCAAGCTGATCCTTCCGAATGCTAAAGTCATAGATGCTCGGCGCGAACCGATGTCCTGTTGCTTCAGTGGATTTAAGCAACTCTTTGCTGAGGGGCAGGAGTTCACTTATTCGTTGGCAGATATTGGTCGATACTACGCGGACTATGTTGCGCTTATGGCGCACTGGGATGATGTTTTGCCTGGGTTTGTTTTGCGTGTGCAGCATGAAGATGTCGTTGCTGATCTTGAAACGGAGGTACGAAGAATATTAGATTTCTGTGGTTTGGACTTTGAAGAAAGTTGCCTCAACTATTTTGAGACAGAAAGAAATATTCGAACCCCCAGTTCTGAACAGGTACGCCAACCTATTTTCTCAGATGGGATTGAACAATGGCGCCATTTTGAGCCTTGGCTCGGTCCGCTAAAAGCAGCATTGGGAGAGCGGGCAGTTGTCTAACGTAAAGATTGAAGCGTCGAATAGTGCGCCCCTGGACCGACCAGTCTTCTATACGTCGGTGATTTGTTTGGTTGTCGTGCTTGCGGG
>JAQWQN010000269.1 GCA_029244465.1 Pseudomonadales bacterium | reverse complement strand
ACGCCCCGAACTGTCTGCGCAGAAAGTCAGATAGGTCTACTCTGAATATGTTGGAGAATAACTGGTCTCGCACTTGAACCAGGTAGAGATCGAAACCAAATATGAAGGCTATATCAAGCGCCAGGATGTTGAAATCGAACGGATACGCCGCCACGAAACGTTAAAGCTACCGCGAGATTTGCCGTATGGCGAGATTGAAGGGCTGTCTAACGAGCTAAAGCAAAAGCTGCAAGCAAACGTGCCTGATTCATTGGCTCGCGCTGCTCGAATCCCAGGTATGACCCCCGCTGCGCTATCGATTCTTTTAGTGCATGCAAAAAGAGCGCAGGAGCGCTTAAGAGAAAAGAAGTCGGGTCAATCACCATCAAAAAGGTCGCATCGTGAGCGAATTGGATAGCGCTCGACTGGTGTTAGATGCGAGCGCTTTCGATCTATCCCTTAATGCAGACCAAGTCCATCAGCTCGAAATCTACGCCGATCTGGTCACCAAGTGGAACAAGCATTTCAACCTGATTGCCCGACCAGACATTCGGCGTTTACAGGATCGCCATCTGTTAGACAGTTTGGCGATCGCGAGAGTGCTGCGAGGACAACGGATCCTGGATATTGGTAGTGGTGCCGGTCTGCCAGGTATCCCGCTGGCGATCGCGCAGCCGGATCGCCTCTTCGTGCTCTGTGACAGAATGAGTCGTCGCTGCCGCTTTCTGACCCAAGTCGTACGCGAACTGGGATTGGACAACGTCGAGGTGGTAGAAGGGATGGTTCCTGGAGCGGTTTCAGGGGTTTTTGATGTTGTAACGGCAAGGGCTGTGGCAGCACCGGCTACGTTGTGGCAATGGATTGAAGGCCTGCTCCCGTCTGGCGGTAGCTTGCTTGTATTTGCGCACACGAGGCGGGATGAAGCCGGTACTGAAGTTGATGAGGCATGGTCAATGGATGATGAAAACCTGAGCTTGCCAGACAAGCGCGTTAAGGTGACTTATCATGAATACCGCATTACGCAATTAGAAAAGATACATACGTTGATGGAGTTGCAGAAGGCATGACGCGCGTAATCGCGGTTGCGAACCAAAAGGGTGGGGTTGGTAAAACCACGACGAGCGTTAATCTCAGCGCATCGCTTGCGATGTCAGGTGGTCGGGTTTTGTTGGTCGACTTGGACCCCCAGGGAAACGCAACTATGGGCTCGGGCGTCGATAAAAACAGCGCCGAGAATACGATCTATGATTGGCTGCAGGAAGATGTGCCGCTTGCGCAGGTCGTACAAAAATGTAATGGCAGTTTTGAAGTCCTGCCTTCTAATTTGGATTTGACGGCGGCAGAAATCAAGTTGATGCAATTGGCTGATCGCGAATATCAAATTCGTAGCCGACTGCAAGTTGAGGCCTCGGCGTATGAATATGTCATCATCGACTGTCCGCCGAGTTTAAGTATCCTGACAGTAAATGCACTCATCGCGGCCGATGGCGTCTTGATACCTATGCAATGTGAATATTATGCCCTGGAAGGATTGAGCGCTTTGCTGGAGACGATCGAGGGTATTAAGTCGCACAGTAATGCAGCGCTCGAAATGGAAGGGATTTTGCGAACAATGTACGACCCGCGTAACGGTTTGACGCGAGACGTTTCAAGACAGCTTATCCAGCACTTTGGTGATCAGGTTTTTCGTACGGTCATACCGCGCAACGTTCGTTTGGCTGAGGCGCCAAGCCACGGGTTGCCTGCGATTCTATACGATCGCGCATCGCGTGGTGCGGTCGCCTATATGGCGCTCGCGGGGGAATTGCGACAAAAACATGGTCGCGCGCCGCGCGCTTCGGTGCCCGCAGCCTTGCGCCCAGAAAGAGACCTTTAGATGAGCAAAAAAAGATTAGGGCGAGGTCTCGACGCCTTGCTGTCCAGCCGGTCGCAACCGGCGCCAGCCCAAGCAAGCCGCGATGCAGAGGCGGATGTGAATGCTTCAGGGGTTACCTCGGGTATAGCCCGGCTGTTAATTAATGACGTGGTCCCGAGCCCGTATCAGCCACGACGCGTGTTTGACGAAGACGCTTTGGCCGATTTAGCGAGCTCGATAAAGACGAATGGTCTGTTGCAACCAATCGTTGTTCGCTCCCGCGCACAGGGTGGGTTTGAACTCATTGCTGGAGAAAGGAGGTTGCGCGCGGCAAAGCTAGCTGGGCTCGTCAACATACCGGCCCTTGTTAAGTCTGTCAGCGAGGAGCAAGCTTCCGCCCTAGCGCTGATAGAAAATATGCAACGCGAAGACCTGACCGCGCTCGAAGAGGCATTGGGGTTAGCGCGCCTACGCGATGAGTTTGAGCTGACACAGCAGCAGATTGCTGATGCGGTGGGTAAATCCCGCGTAGCTGTAGCGAACCATTTGCGACTCCTTAATCTTGGCGCGCTGGCGCGACAGATGCTTGAAAATGGTGATATAGAAATGGGCCACGCGCGGGCGCTGTTGGCATTGGAGGGGGTCGGTCAGGATCGAACCGCCCACGCTGTGGTTGAGCAGGGCTTATCCGTGCGCCAGACAGAGGCGCTGATTCGAAAAATAGCCAACCCAGAAAAAGAAACCAAGGCCGAGCCTGATAGAATCAAGGACCCGGAGACTTTGCGATTGGAACAACGCATCATGGATCATATCGGCGCGCCGGTGAGTATCAGTCACACTACTTCGGGTAAAGGGCAGCTAAAGATTAACTATGGTTCACTGGACGAACTGCAAGGGGTGTTGCGCCACCTTGGTTTAGAGGATGAGCATGAACAATGAGCCTCGAAAATATTGGCTTTGCCGATTGGTAGCGCAAGAGTGCTGCCATTCGTGGTTTGTTGGGTAAAAAACGTATTTTTATAACCGCTTTTCGTTGAATGCGCGCAAGCGCGTCCGTATAATTCGCGCCGCCTTTGACCAGCTAATGCGCCGATAATGAATGCAGTCAGACGTCCGGCGGCACGAGTTGTGGCTGCACAAGCGAGTATGGGTTTGGTGAGTTCGGTGGTGTTTTTTTTCATCGATCCAGCGGCAGGAAGGTCAGCTTGTTTGGCTGTGATGTGTGTGCTGTTACCTACGACGTACTATGCCTGGCAACAAGCGCAGAGTTACAACGCGGTACGGACACTGGCGCATGGGGTCATAAAGACGGCGCTGACGGTTTTCATGATGGCGTTTTGTATCGCCATCATCGGTATAGACCCAATAGGGTTTTTTGTTACGTTTGCGCTGATGCAGTTTGGTTATTTAGTGCGTGTTTGATCCGGTTTAGATAGCGGCATAAAAAACCGTAAAAAGAAAATAATGAGGCCCAATGGCAGGTAGCACACAAGAATATATCGAGCATCATTTGACCAACTTGACGTACGGTCAGTTGGCAGATGGATCCTGGGGTTTTGCGCATACAGCAGAAGAGCTTGCGCAAATGGGCTTCATGTCGATCAATGTCGATTCCATGGCGTGGTCGATTGGTCTTGGTCTCGTGTTTACCTTTCTTTTTCGCAAAGCTGCGACTACCGCGACGTCTGGTGTGCCGGGTGGGCTGCAGAATGCGGTCGAGATGGTCATGGAGTTCATCGACGAGACCACACAGAGTATTTTTGAATACAAGAACGATCTGGTTGCGCCGCTCGCGATGACAATTTTCGTCTGGGTCTTTTTGATGAACCTGATGGATTTGGTGCCGGTCGATTGGATCCCAATGCTCGCTCAGGCCGTTGGGGTTTCACACATGAAGATTGTCCCGTCGACGGACCCAAACATTACGATGTCCATGGCGCTGACTGTCTTTGTGCTCGTGCTCTATTACAGTGTGAAATGCAAGGGCTTGCTGGGGTTTCTAAAAGAGCTTTCCCTCCATCCATTTCCTTCAGTCTGGGCAATTCCCGTTAACTTTGTGTTGGAATTTGTTACCTTGATCGCAAAGCCGTTGTCGCTCGGTTTGCGGCTGTTCGGCAATATGTATGCTGGAGAGATGATTTTTATTTTGATCGCGCTCATGTTCGGAGCGGGTGCGGTCTTCTTTGTGTTTGGTGGTGTTTTACAGTGGGCGTGGGCGGTGTTCCACGTACTTGTTATTACGCTCCAAGCATTCATTTTTGCAGTGTTGACGATCGTGTATTTAGCGCAAGCGCACGAAGTCGATGAACACTAGCAGATAGGTTTATAAACTCGTAACTGGGAGTAAGTATGGAACTACAAGGACTCATGAATATCGCTGGGGCACTGCTCCTGGGTCTCGGCGCGGTGGGTGCTGCTGTAGGTGTAGGTGTTTTGGGTGGTAAGTACCTCGAAGGGGTCGCGCGCCAACCTGAGCTAATGCCTATGCTGCGTACGCAGTTGTTCATTGTTTTGGGTCTGGTCGACGCGGTACCAATGATTTCTGTTGGTATCGGTCTGTACGTTATTTTTGCCGGGTAAGGATAGCGTTTTTCATAGACGCAAGCTTGCGTCTATGAATGCAGGTCTCATTGGATGCTGGTGTCGACTAAGACAACCACCTCGAATAAGACCGTAAGAAAAGTCGAATAAGACGGTAGAAGAAGTCGAGTAAGACGTGAAAAGAGAAAGACCATGAACATAGGCCTAACCTTAATCGGTCAATCGATCACATTTATTGTGTTCGTGTGGTTTTGTATGAAATTCATATGGCCACCTTTGAAAGACATGATGCGCGAGCGTCAGGAAGCTATTGCAGCAGGGCTATCAGCAGCTGAAGAAGCAGACAAAAAGCTCGCGGAGGCCGCAACGGGTGCCGAAGCAGAGCTGGCTAAAGCGAGAGAAGAGGCGGCTGGGATCATTGAGCAGGCGCGACAACGTGCCAATCAGATGGTCGTCGATGCAAAGACAGTTGCCCGCGAAGAAGGCGAGCGTCTGATCGAAGCCGCGAAAGCTGAAATCGATCAAGAGTCGAACCGCGCTAAGGAAGCGCTGCGTACGCAGGTGTCGGCATTGGTGATCAGTGGGGCGGAAAAAGTTCTGGAAAGCAGCGTTGATGCGTCTAAGCACAATGAATTGCTAGACAAGCTCGCGGCTGAGCTCTAGCGATGGCGGAACTTGCAACAATTGCACGCCCGTATGCGAATGCGGTGTTTGATCTTGCTAGGCGGGATAACGCGCTGAACCAGTGGTCCAGTATGTTGGGTGTACTGGGGGCTACTTCTGAACATCCAACGGTTAAAATGCTCGTGCAAAGCCCTGACCTGCAAAGTACCGTTAAGGCGTTTCGCTTAGCAGAAGTTTGCGGCGATGAGCTGGATGATCGAGGCAAGAAGTTTTTACAGGCGTTGGCGGACAACGATCGCCTAGATCTCCTCGGTGAGATTAGCGCCCAATTTGAGGCGCTCCGAGCCGAAGAAGAGAAGAGCTTGGATGTAGAGGTTATTTCAGCCTATGAGATGAGCGAGGCGCAAAACGAGGCGCTTAAAGTTTCGCTAAAGCAAAAGTTCGAGAAAGAAATCACGATAGAAACTCGTGTTGATACAAGCCTAATCGGGGGTGCTGTCATCCGGGCGGGGGACGTCGTTATCGACGGCTCTGTTCGCGGCAAATTGGCCAAATTGGCTGAAACCCTGATCGCGGTTTAGCAAGGCACGACGAGTTTAAAAGGAACACATCATGCAGCAACTGAATCCATCGGAAATCAGTGACATCATCCAGAACCGAATTCAGGGCTTGGACGTTAAGGCAGAAGCTCAGAATGAAGGTACTATTGTTGGGGTATCGGACGGTATTGTCCGCATACATGGTCTTGCCGATGCGCAATACGGCGAGATGATCGAGTTCGACGGTGGTCTTTACGGCATGGCGTTGAACTTAGAGCGAGATTCAGTTGGCGTGGTTGTCTTGGGTGACTATGAAGATCTCACAGAAGGAATGACGGCTCGCTGCACGGGACGCATTCTTGAAGTCCCCGTAGGGCCGGAGTTGCTTGGACGTGTCGTTGACCCGTTGGGTAATCCGATCGACGGCAAAGGACCAATTGATGCGACTGATACACAACCAATCGAAAAAGTAGCCCCGGGCGTCATCGAGAGACAGGGGGTTGATCAACCTGTGCAGCTTGGACTTAAATGTGTCGACGCGATGGTCCCGATTGGCCGCGGACAACGCGAGTTAATCATCGCGGATCGCCAGATCGGTAAGACCGCGATCGCGATCGACGCCATTATTAATCAGAAGCGCAGTGGCATTAAGTGTGTCTACGTCGCAATCGGGCAAAAGATGTCTACGGTTGCAAACGTTGTGCGGACGCTCGAAGAGCATGGTGCGATGGAATACACAACGGTGGTTGCGGCAGGCGCGGCTGATCCTGCCCCGATGCAGTTTATTGCCCCGTATGCTGGTTGCAGTATGGGTGAGTACTTTAGGGATATCGGTGAAGACGCCTTGATCATCTATGACGATCTTACCAAACAGGCCTGGGCCTATAGACAGATTTCTCTTTTGCTCAAGCGACCACCGGGACGGGAAGCTTACCCAGGGGATGTTTTCTACCTGCACTCGCGCTTATTAGAGCGAGCAGCGCGGGTGAATGCTGCCTATGTAGAGAAAATGACCAACGGTAAAGTGAAAGGTAAAACAGGTTCGTTAACGGCCTTGCCCGTTATTGAAACGCAAGCCGGTGACATATCGGCGTTTGTCCCGACAAACGTAATTTCGATCACGGATGGACAGATCTTTCTTGAGACTGAGAACTTCAATTCAGGTCTCCGACCAGCCATGAACCCGGGTACCTCGGTCTCGCGGGTAGGGGGCTCGGCGCAAGTACCGTTCATGAAGAAAATTTCTGGTGGTATCAAGCTCGCACTCGCGCAGTATCGCGAGCTTGCTGCATTTTCACAGTTCGCATCCGATTTGGACGATGCAACTCGTCGCCAGCTCGAACACGGGGAACGCGTGACGGAGCTCATGAAGCAAAAGCAGTATTCGCCGATGTCTGTTGCTGAGATGGGTACCGCGCTGTTCGCCGCAAACGAAGGCTTTCTGAACGATGTAGCGGTTGCCAAAGTACTCGATTTTGAGGCAGGACTGATTAGCTACATGCGCTCGGAGCATGCTGATTTTATGAATGACATCGATGAAAATGGCACGTACAACGACGATGTTGTGGCGACGCTGAATGGTGCAATCGCGAAATTCAAAGAAACCCAGACGTACTAACTGACAGGGAACTCCGATGGCCGTCGGCAAAGAGATAAAAAACAAGATCGGAACCGTGCAGAACACGCAGAAGATCACCAGCGCGATGCAAATGGTTGCCGCTAGCAAGATGCGTCGCACGCAAACACGAATGGCTGAAGGCAAACCCTATAGTGAGCGTATGCGGGGTGTGATTGGGCATTTGGCGAACGCCAATCCAGAGTACAAGCACATGTATATGGAAGCTCGTGACATTAAACGGATCGGTTACATCGTCATCTCTTCCGACCGAGGGTTATGCGGTGGCCTAAATGTGAATCTATTTCGAACGATCGTGAAAGACATGGCCGAATGGCATGCGAAGGGTATCGAATCAGACTTAGGTTTGATTGGTAACAAAGCGGGACCTTACTTCCGATCTGTTGGTGGCAATGTCAAAGCCGTCATGAATGATGTTGGTGAAACGCCAGGACTAGAAGATTTGATTGGCGGTATCAAGGTCATGCTAGATGCCTACGAAGCGGGCGAGATAGATCGCCTGTACCTAGCGGGCAATGAGTTTGTGAACACAATGACGCAAGCCCCAACCATTAGACAGTTGCTGCCGTTAGATCCTGAAGTAAATGAGGCTTATGGGCATCGGTGGGATTATATCTACGAGCCCGATGCACGACAGCTGATCGAAGGATTGGTCACTAGATATATAGAATCCCAGGTCTATCAGGCAGTAATAGAAAACGGCGCTTGTGAGCAGGCAGCAAAAATGATCGCCATGAAAAATGCGACCGAAAACGCTGAGAAGCTGATAGATGAATTACAGCTAATTTACAACAACGCGCGACAAGCAGCGATTACGCAAGAAATCGCTGAAATTGTAGGCGGTGCCGCCGCGGTATAAGCGAGCGGAGAAAAACACAAATCTGATCCCGTAAGGGCTTAGAGATAAAAAATCGATAGATGAGTAGAGGCAGAACATGAGCAGCGGTCGAATAGTTCAAATAATTGGCGCGGTGATTGACGTTGAATTTGAGCGGGAGAATGTGCCCAAAGTCTATGATGCCCTAACGGTATCGGATAAAGGAATTACCTTAGAGGTACAGCAACAGCTTGGTGACGGCATTGTTCGCACCATTGCTATGGGTGTGTCTGACGGTTTGTCTCGCGGCTTAGAGGTATCTAACACAGGCGCTCCCATATCTATCCCTGTTGGTGAAGAAACGCTCGGGCGGATTGTTGACGTGCTTGGCAAGCCGATTGACGAGAAAGGTCCTGTTAATGCCCGCGAATACAAGCCGATTCACAGAAAGGCGCCGAAGTACGAAGATCAAGTTGGTGGTAATGAAATTCTGGAAACGGGTATCAAGGTTATCGACCTTATTTGTCCCTTTGCTCGCGGCGGTAAGGTTGGGTTGTTTGGCGGTGCTGGTGTTGGTAAAACTGTCACGATGCTTGAACTCATTCGAAACATTGCGATTGAGCACTCGGGCTTGTCGGTGTTTGCTGGTGTGGGCGAGCGGACTCGAGAAGGCAACGACTTCTATTACGAGATGGAAGAGGCTGAAGTACTCGACAAGATTTCGTTGGTGTTCGGGCAGATGAACGAGCCTCCAGGTAACCGACTCCGTGTTGCTTTGACGGGCCTAACTATGGCAGAGCAATTTCGGGATGAAGGCCGTGACGTTCTTTTATTCGTCGATAATATCTACCGCTACACGTTGGCGGGAACCGAAGTATCGGCACTGCTTGGTCGGATGCCATCGGCGGTGGGCTATCAGCCTAACCTAGCGGAAGAGATGGGTGTCCTCCAAGAACGAATTACAACGACGAAGTCGGGTTCCATTACGTCGGTTCAAGCGGTCTATGTGCCGGCTGATGACTTAACCGATCCGTCGCCCGCGACGACATTCGCCCACCTTGATTCGACAGTTACGTTGTCTCGAGCGATTACTGACTTAGGTATTTATCCAGCGGTCGATCCGCTTGACTCGGGCTCGCGTCAGCTAGATCCACTGATTGTTGGCGAAGACCACTACAATACGGCGCAAGAAGTTCAGCAGGTATTGCAGCGTTATCAGGAGTTACGCGACATCATCGCGATTCTTGGCATGGATGAGTTGTCAGAAGAAGACAAGCAATTGGTTTACCGAGCACGAAAAGTACAGAAATTCTTCTCGCAACCTTTTTTCGTGGCTGAGCAGTTTACTGGCAACGAAGGAAAGTTCGTTAGCCGCGATGACACGGTTCGAAGCTTTAAGGCGATCCTGGCTGGTGAGTATGACCATCTTCCGGAGGATGCGTTCTATATGGTGGGTAGTATTGAAGATGCGATTGAGAAGGCAAAGGCGCTAGAGGCGTAAATTCTGTTTAGCCAAAGAGAAAACTATGGCAACCATGCAATGTGAAATCGTAAGTGCAGAGAAGTCGCTTTTCTCTGGCGCAATTAAAAAATTGACTGCAGTCGGAACGATTGGCGGACTGGGTATTTACCCAGGTCATGCCCCATTATTAACAGGCATCCAACCTGGTCCCGTTACGCTGACGATGGAAAATGACGAAGATGAAGTCTTTTTCGCTTCGGGTGGCTACATCGAAATACAGGGGGGCTATATTACTGTTCTGGCAGATACGGCTATTCGTGCGGAAGATATTGACGAAGCACAGGCAAAGGAAGCGGCAGAAGCGGCTGAGCGTGCGCACTCGGACTCATCGTCTGAGATCGATTACGCGACCGTGCTTGCGGAAGCCCGCGCGCAACAACGAACAATTGATGAGTTACGTAAATTAAGGCAACGTGTCTGACGGTCTGAAGTAACAATTGCTTACAAAGGGGGTGACAAACGTCACCCCCTTTTTTTTTGCTGTTCTTATAATGCACGCTACAGATAGGCAGGGATTCCAATGCGCAAACTTGATGTCGTGGTGCTGGCTGCAGGCAAAGGCACTCGAATGAATTCGAACCGACCTAAAGTCCTGCATGAACTGGCTGGTCGCACGCTTCTAAATCATGTTCTCAATACCGCCGAACAACTCACTCCGGCCCAGACGGTTGTCGTGGTCGGTTATGAATCCGAGCAAGTACGTCTTGAGACGGCCGATACGGGGCTGACCTGGGTGGAGCAGGGTGAACAGCTTGGCACTGGCCATGCGCTGCAACAAGCACTACCTGAGCTCAACAATGATAATTTGGTTCTCGTCATTTATGGCGATGTACCGCGTGTGGCGGCGTCAACACTGGAGAAAGCGGTTGCGGCAGCCGAAACTGGCGAGGTAGGTCTGGTTACAGCGATCTTGCAAGACCCGGCAGAGCTTGGGCGCATTGTTCGCAACAGTAACGGTCGCGTGCAAGAGATTGTTGAATTCAAAGACGCAGATTCCGCCGCCAGAGCGATCAACGAAATCAACTCGGGGATCATGGCTATTCCGGCTGGAGAAATTAATGGCTGGCTCGGCAGGCTCAAAAATGACAATGCACAGGGCGAGTTTTACCTGACGGATATCATTGCGATGGCAGTTGCCGATGGTGTCGGTGTAACAGCAATAGAAGCGGCTGAAGACGAGGTCACAGGGATTAACGACCGGGCACAACTCGCACAAGTGGAGCGTGCTTATCAACAAACACAAGCGGAAGTGCTGATGCAGATGGGCGCAACCGTTGCTGATCCAGCCCGCATTGATATTCGCGGTCGAGTGACGTGTGACCGAGATTGTTTCATTGATATCAACGTTGTCTTTGTTGGCGAAGTCAGACTGGGCGCTGGCGTTCGTATAGGCGCAGGTGCAGTGATAACCGATGCTCAGATTGGAGATGGTTCAATCGTGCAGCCGCACACCGTTGTGGAGGGTGCTGTGATTGCAAAAAATTGTTCCGTTGGACCCTTCGCGCGCATCCGTCCGGGTAGCATTCTAGAAGATAGGGTGAAGGTTGGGAATTTTGTAGAAACCAAAAAGGCGCATTTAGGGACGGGTACCAAGGCGGGTCATCTGGCGTATTTAGGCGACACAAGTTTGGGGGCCGATTGCAACGTAGGTGCAGGTACGGTCACTTGCAACTATGACGGTATTGAGAAACACCGTACTGAAATTGGTGATGAAGTATTTATTGGTACGAATACAACGTTAGTTGCTCCAGTTGATATTAACAATGGCGCCTTTGTGGCGGCAGGTTCTGTCGTGACCTCTACGGTTGAAGCCGGTGATCTTGCGGTAGGCCGCGGCAAACAACGAAATATTAAGGGCTGGACGCGGCCTGACAAAAAAACCCGACAAAAGAAATAAGGGGTAGAACGATGTGCGGTATTGTAGGTGCGGTTGGTCGACGCAGCGTTGCAGCGATTCTATTAGAGGGCTTGAGGCGTCTCGAATACAGAGGCTATGACTCCGCCGGAATAGCAGTCCTGAATGAAAGTAACGCGCTAGAACGGTGTCGTCAGGTGGGCAAGGTCCAAGGGTTAGTTGATCGCATCAAATCCGAACCAATCGACGGACATATTGGTATCGCTCATACGCGTTGGGCCACTCACGGGCAGCCAGCCGAAGTTAACGCACATCCACACGCATCAAAAGGTCGCGTTTCCATCGTGCACAACGGCATCATTGAAAACTTCCAAGCTTTGCGAGAGGAACTGATTGGGCTGGGTTACGAATTCGAGTCGGCGACTGATTCCGAAACTATTGCACACCTTATCGACGTAGAGCTAACCGGGGGCGAAGATTTACTGGATGCCGTCCGCAATACGATCAAACGCCTTGACGGTGCATATGCACTCGGGGTGATTAGTACCGATGATCCGGATCGGATTATCGCTGCTCGTGCTGGAAGTCCTTTGGTGGTTGGCAAAGGCATCGGTGAGAATTTTATCGCGTCAGATGTCTTGGCGCTGAAGCCGGTGACAGATCGATTTATCTTTTTGGAAGAAGGTGATCTCGTTGAGATTAGACGGGAGAGCATTTCCGTCTGGAACATAGACGATCGATCAGTCATTCGCTCGGATGTTCGCGTCGAAATTGGTCATGACAATGTAGATAAGGGTAACTATCGACACCATATGCAGAAAGAGATCTTCGAACAACCGAAGGTCTTAGGAGATACTTTCGAGGGCCGGCTTGGGCGGGCGCGAATTCTTGAACAAGCGTTTGGAGTAGCGGCGCCGAGTATTTTTGACCGGGTCGAAACGGTCACTATCGTCGCCTGTGGCACGAGTTATTACGCCGCGTCGGTTGCACGCTATTGGATCGAAGAGCTCGCCGGTGTTCCCTGTCAGGTGGAAATAGCAAGCGAGTTCCGTTATCGGAAACTAGCAGTCACTAACAACAGCTTGTTTGTCACCATCACGCAGTCTGGAGAAACGGCAGATACCTTGGCAGCGCTTAGAATCGCGAAAGATATTGGCTACTTTGCGACACTCACGATATGCAATGTGCCAACGAGTTCGACTGTGCGCGAGAGTGATTTGGCGCTGATGATTCAAGCCGGCACCGAAGTTGGTGTTGCGTCGACTAAGGCGTTCACAGCGCAACTGGCTGATCTCATGATGTTATCGCTGCTATTAGCACGGCGCCACGGTCTGAGCCCCGAAGATGAAAGTGCGATTGTTAAGGATTTACACAAGCTGGCCGGGGTTTTCGAACAAACACTGGGGTTAGATAGACAGATCAGGCTGATGTCTGAGCGATTTATCGATAAGGAGCACGCACTTTTTCTGGGTCGGGGAACGATGTTTCCAATTGCCATGGAAGGGGCGCTAAAGCTCAAGGAGATTTCGTATATACACGCAGAGGGCTATCCTGCAGGTGAGCTTAAGCATGGTCCCCTGGCGCTTGTTGATGATGATATGCCAGTGATCGCGGTAGCGCCGAATGATGCGTTGCTGGAAAAACTACATTCGAATTTGCAAGAAGTCCGAGCCCGAGGGGGCGAGCTGTTTGTGTTTGCCTCTCAAGAAAGCCGGTTTAGTGAAGAGCCTGGAGTCACTGTCATACACGTGCCTGAGGTAAGCCCACTGCTTGCGCCCTTAGTCTATGTGGTGCCGTTGCAGCTTTTGGCATACCACGTGGCCGTTCTTAAAGGGACGGATGTGGATCAGCCGCGCAACCTGGCTAAGTCAGTCACGGTGGAATAGTAGGAATAGATGCAACAAACTGCGCCTTTAGAGATTGGTATTCCTGTTGTAGATCTTGCTCAGATGGTAGATTTCTATGTCACCGTATTTGATTGTGAGGAGATACGTCGTGCAGATATTCCGGCGGCGCTAAGCGAGTCGATTCGAGTCGCGCGTGACGGATACGTGAACGTATGGTTGCAATTTCCGGGTGGGGAAATAGTCAAACTAGTTCACCCGCCGACCGCGCCAAAACGATATCCGCGTCCGCAATATGCAGCTGAGAAAACCGGAATCGCCTATTTCACCGTATATTGCGATGACATTTCGGGTGCGATAGAGGTTGCGGAGGGGAAAGGGGCGACGATGCTGTCGGAACGGGCGCTTGCCACCAATGATAGCGGCGTAAAGCTTGCCTTCCTGGCGGACCCGGAAGGGAATGTCTTTGAGTTTGTCGAGGTCTAATCAATCCTTTTAGCAGCGAATTGCCGGCAGCGCAGAATATTTTTCCACCGGCTTTGCTTGGCGGTTTTTTTACTCTTGCTGGTACTGGCGGTGGTCATATCGGGCGGAGGTACCATGGCTGTCTTGTATGTTGGACAAGGAGCGCTAGAGAAGCTGCTTACCGCATAGGCGGGTTTGTTCTCATTCTTCATCGTAGCAGTTACTGTTTTTGCCGCACTCAGCCTAGGCGATCAGCGAGGGCTCGCGTTTAGTTTGGCCTTCGTCTGGGGCGTACGCCTGTGACGGGGCAATCCATTGATGGGGTTCCAAGCCGCCTTCTATAAGATCGTGGCCATACCGGTCTTGCTCTATGAGTTAAAGGAGATTCACACTCGCCGCGAAGCCGTCTTGTCCGGGCTGATCGCGTCTATCCCAGGCGTCTTCGCGGTGCTCCTCATGCACATTTTTTCCCGCAGCTGCCTGCGTTGTTAGCAGAACGGCGACCGTTTCTAGTCTTGCTCGAAAACCTATAGGTGTCCTGGTTAATCGCGGTTTATGTCGTGTTGCTCATTGGCACAATCGAACAAACTGCAATCGGGGGGGGGCTAGAAGCCATTATGCAAAGGGTAGATGGTTTGCGTTACGACAGAGATCTATAACCCTTGAATGCCAGCGCACGGAGTCTTGTAGGCGCAATCGTGCTGGTCGTAAGTAGTTTTGCTTCGGGTACCGGAGTAGTTGCGCTCATTGGCACAGGCTATGGCACGTTCGCTTAGGGTTTTTCGCTCGTCCATACGTTACCGCTCATACCCGTATTGAAAGGGCGCGCGATCTAAACGTTTATAGCGGTTGTAGAGTTGAGTCTGGCGCGTATTTGGATCAACAACGTTGCCAGCCACAACCACGAGGTGAGCCCACGTTGTTACTTCCAAAGGATCTCCTGTCCACAGTACGAAATTGGCAGGCTCACCGACGACCACTCTACCGAGAGAATCGTCCAGCGCGAACAGTTCAACCGCGGCTCGCGTGATGGCATGAAGACCAGTCGACCATGAGAGGCCATTCGCCACCGCGTTGCCGGCATGTTGGCGCATGAGACGCATATTGTGGGTGTCTGCCACCTCTATGGCGAAACGCACACCGCTACGTTCTAGAAGGGCAGCATTGTCTAGTCGTGCGCCTAAGTGTTCGAACGAAATAGGGATGTTGCTCAAAGGATCAATGATGACGGGAATATCCGCAGCTGCCAGCGCCTCGCTGACCTGCCAAGCCTCGGTTGCGCCACGAATCACAAGATTGAGATCAAAATCTTTCGCCAACATGATGAGTTGTGATATCTCTACTGCGCGATGGGCGGTGATCACGAGTGGCAGGTCGTTGTCCACATGCGTTTGTAGGGCGATGAGATCGCGCTTGCTGTACTCCCCAGTTCCGGGGTGATGACGGCGGGCGCTAAAGCTCTCTAGGCTTTCGAGTGCGAAACGAAGTTTGCCAATTGCCGCGGCACGACTACCGCCGATTTTCTTTGCGGCGTTCGCGCTAACGTCTCCAAACATAGCAATATTCGGTGTATCGATCTGGCCCTTAGCGAGGTTAGCGAATGCACCAAGCCCTGCCATAATGTCCGAACCAGGTCGCGGTGCAATGATAGTGTGAGTGACGCCTTCTACTAGATTCACGTCGACAACAACGCTTTTTGCGTTGAATGCATACTGAACATCGAACGCAAAACTAACAGCTGGTATAAGTGGATTTAATATACTGTCCACCGTCGTTGCTTCGAGATCGATTTCGTCTAAACCCAGTTGTGAGTATGCACCAATGAGGCTCGGCGTCAGAACCTTTCCTGCACCATCGACGATGCGCACGTCCTTGGGCGGGTTATCGATGGTATCTCTACTAATGCGTGCTATCCGGCCATCCTCCACCAGGAGGTTGACGTCTCTCATCACGCCGGCTTTGCTTTGCGAGTGTACAGTCGTGTTAGTGATGAGGATTGATTCGGCATGAGCGTTGAGTGGCACGATGATAATAACCAAGATCACTGAACAGAGTCGTAGCGCCTGGACGAATACGGGAGGTGAAAACAGAGATAAGTAGTTAGTCATGTTGACCCTCTACTGATAATCCCAGCGCGAAGTCGGAGACGGGTCTGAGATTAGGATCACTACGATCAAAATAGAGGTGTCCATCGATGAAAACTAAATCGGCTAAGGCGTAGACGCTGAGAGGGTCCTGATTCCACACTACGAGATCTGCGGCTTTGCCGATTTCAATAGAACCAGTTTGCTGGTCGATTTGTAATGATTTGGCGGCATTCATGGTTATCCACCGGATGGCTTCTGCTTTCGTTATATCCAGTCCCATCCGCTGTCCAGCAGCCAATGCCTTGGCTGCTTCTTGGTTGAGTCGTTGAATGCCGTAGGCGGAATCAGAATGGACAATGGCGCAGGCGCCTGCGTTGTGAACGAGCGCGACGTTTTGTTGTACACCATCAAATAGTTCTAGTTTTGAACCCCACCAATCGGCCCACATCGCCGAGCATATGTTTTCCTGAGCCAGTTGATCTGCGAATTTGTAGGATTCTACGGCGTGATGGAACGTGCCGATTTGGTAGCCAAACTCCCGGGCTACATCAATCATGTTGGCCATCTCATCAGCGCGATAACAGTGATTGTGGACGATGATTTCACCCTCTAGGACACCGACCAAGGTTTCCATGGTGAGGTCCCTGTCCGGCAGCGGCTTGGTGGCATCTTGTTCGTGGGCTTTGACCTTTCGTTGATAGTCGGTTGCCTTAGCCCAGGCTTCTCGGTAGCCCGCCACGTTGCCCATTCGTGTACTCGGGGCCTGCCCTTTGCTACCGTAAACGCGCTTAGGGTTCTCCCCACAGGCCATCTTGAGGCCTTGTTTGGCGCCAGGATACTTCATACCTTGGACGGTGCGAGAGGCGACGTTTTTAAGAGTTACGCCACGTCCGCCGAAAAGATTGGCGCTGCCTGGTAGGACCTGTAATGTCGTAATGCCGCCAGCCAGAGCGAGCTCAAACTGAGGGTCCTGTGGCCAAACTGAGTGTTCGGCCCAAACCCGTGCAGTATTTGGGGCGGTTGCCTCATTGCCATCACGGGTAGCGGCGATGGCAGGCGCGGGATAGTCGCCCATGTGTGAATGGACATCGATGATACCGGGTGTCAGCCATCTGCCTCCACCGTCGATCACCTGAGCGGCGGGTGCGATGATATTGGTCCCCATCTGCTGGATTTTGCCGTCAACGATCAATACCTGAGTACTTTGCTCCTCGACACCGGTGCCAGAATAGATATGTACGTCAACAAATAGACGTGCATCGGTTTCCGGGGGTTGATAGGTAGATGCAAAAAGTTCTCCTGCGAGCGTAGACGGTGGGCAGGCGAGCGAAACCAGGATCGCGAGAGTATTGGCCAGCAAAGGGCGCAGCAAGTTAGGCATAGGTTGTGATCTCCTCTCTACAACAGACGCGTATCCAACGAGGATAGTGCAATTAGATTGAAAACATGGACCCTACCGAGGTAAAGGTATTGCAACCGAAGCTGGCGTGCGGATCGATCTGGAAATTCCACGCCATAACCTAGAGGTT
>JAQWQN010000263.1 GCA_029244465.1 Pseudomonadales bacterium | reverse complement strand
GATCCGGACACGACCCGGTCGTTCGAGATGATGGAATTCATGAATGTAGTGCATGATTTTGAAGACTATTTTCGCAAATTGACTGCGGCTCGACGAGCAAATCCGACCGACGATGTGGCTTCTGTCATCGCCAATGCGACCGTTGATGGCGCTGAGTTGCCGGACCATGAAACCAACGGCTACTACATCATCATAGCAACCGCAGGCCATGACACGACCAGTTCATCGACGTCGGGTGGGCTCCTTGGCTTGTTACAGCACCCGGAGCAGCTTAGACGCCTGCGCCAGGACCTCGATGGACTCCTGCCAACAGCCGTTGATGAAATGATTCGCTGGGTCACGCCCGTGCGCCAGTTTATGCGCACGGCGACCGAAGACTATGTCTTGGCGGGACAGAAGATCCAGGCGGGGGAGTCGTTGGTTCTGTGGTATCCATCAGCCAATCGAGACGAAGCGGTGTTCTCGAACCCGGACCGGTTTCAGGTCGATCGGACGGACGCAAAGCAGTTGGCGTTTGGCTTTGGCGGGCACGTTTGCCTTGGTCAGCATCTGGCGCGCATGGAAATCACAGCGCTTTTCAAAGAATTGCTGCAGCGGGTTGATCATATCGAGCTTGCGGGAGAGCCGCGGTACATGCAGTCGACCTTTGTTGGTGGGCTCAAGAGTCTGCCGATCCGCTATAAGATGAAATAGCGAAGAGGCGTCCGCGCAGGGACGCATCTTCGAGCTATGCGCTACGCAAATACCTCGGGCGTGTAAAAGCCATGGAATTGGTGTGGCAAATGGTGCTGCAAAGGTAAGCGCGCGACCTGATCGTGAATGTTATCGGCACGCAGAATTTGCAATTCGCTCTTATGTGCAAAACCATCATAAACAACTTCTAACAGGTAACCATCGTCTTCGCGGGTGGCATTTTTTGCAGGCGCAAAAAGCGGCTCAGAACCGTAGTAGCCTGGCGGCAGAGTCAGATGGCTGCTGTCGCCGTCATCGTCAATGCGTTGGATACCATTAAAGAATCCGTTGTAGCCGTTATCGATCGAACAGGCCATGTAGGTTGTTTTATTTGGCTTGCCGACATAGCTTGTATTGAATGTTGGAAATTCACAATTCACATCTGACAATCTGTCGCACGTAATGGCCCCGGTTTCCATGTTCAGAACATAGCGGTTGTACCAGCCTCCGGTGAACTTTCCTTCAGGTGCAAATACATCGACGAGTGTCGCGTTCGCCTCAAAACCGTTTTGGTAGCAGCCGTCGATGACAATTTCCTGGCCTCGTTCGTAGGCGTTTCCAAAGTGAACGATAGCCCCATCACCGGTGGCAAAGGTTTTAACAGTTTCTAGCGTGTCGAGATCAACCACGACAACTTGCATGTCGATATTTTCGTCATAGGCAACGACGTCGGAGATGGTCTTGGTCCCTAACATCACGCCGGCCATGCCGTTGAAGACAATGGAACCGATAAAGAAGATCGCATAGTGGTCTGTGATGACAAAGTCGTGACAGAACGGAAAGTGCTCTAGCGGCACCTGACCCTTGTTAATCATTTTACCGGCAGGGTTAATGCGATAGATGTTCAGGCAAGGCTTTGGCCCTTTCAGGCCGATGCCAGAGGCACCTGCCCCGAAGTTGAAGTAGTCGCCCGTTTTGGGGTGCACGCGCCCATGGGCACTGAACACCTGCCCTCGGGCAAGGTCGCCCTCGTAGTCATACTCGCCAACGGTTGAGAGATCCTTTGGGTCGAGTTCCCATGGATGACCGCCTTCGTTCAAGGCCAGCAATTTGCCGCCGTGATAAACCGTATTCGTGTTTGCGGGGTTCGCTGGCATCTTTCCCAGGTTCTTAATGAAGCCGCCGGGGATTTGCGTACCGAAACCTCGGAATTTGATACTTTGGGCTTCGGTTTCTTGAAGATACTTGGGTGTTCGGACATAAGCATTTTTGAAATGGGCCTTGCCGTCTTTGAAGGTGAAGGCACAAAGCATGCCGTCACCGTCAAACCAATGACCGTATTTTGTTTCGCCGATTCGTTGCCGCCCTGGGCCGTTACGAAAAAAAGTACCTTCAAGATCTACTGGGATTGTCCCATCGTAGTGATCGATCCGATAACTGTGTTCGGTGTCGAGATTCTCCAAACCACCGTGGTGCGAAGGGGGTTCGTTCTGTCCGATCGATTGTTCAGCCATGAGATGCCTTTTGGTTGTCAATTGGGCCGTACGCTGACCCGTGAAAATTCAAACTAGTGCGGGTAACCGATCCAGTCACCGCTAAAGTCCAGTGGACCTCGATACATAGAGGCAAAACGCCTGACTGAGAAGCGCCACGCACCGTTCTCTTTTGTTAGTTCATCATTGTAAACACCGGCGACGCGAAATGAATTACCTTCGGCATCATTGATTTGTTCTTGTACATAAAAGCGGGCAGTTGCTTGGTCGCCGCTGACATTAATAATACCCGGTTGCACCCAGTGCAGGACGTGGGGGTAACCGGCCATGACTTGTGTCCAAAAGCCCTTGAGTGTCTCGCGACCTTTGATGGGATCCGCCATGCCGGGTAAGAACCATTCGCCATCTTCCGTAAAGGTAGACCCCCAAATTTCAGCGTCGCGTTGCATCACACCATCCGCATAGACCTGAGCCAACGTCTGTATTTCTTGTATGTCGTTATTTTGTTCACTCATGTCGGTCGTCTACCTCATGTGGGCGTCTTCGGGCGCAAGCTTGTAGGGCGAGGCTTCTTCTACCTCGCAATATAGATCATGAATATACCAGTGACCGTCGATGCGTCGATACAACTCTTTGTACCATCCAACGATGCGGGAATAGTGTAAGGACTCGTCTGGGTTAATGCCGGTATAAATCATAATGAGGCGCCATTCACCGGTTGCCTCATTTCCGTCGACCTCAATAATTGGGTTGATCGCATTATGGGCTGAATTACGAATTGTGCCGCTCTGACCGAGATCTCCCAGTAGCGTTTGAATACCTTCGCGGCCATAGGCAGGGCCCATGGTGCTAGCAGCCCATGTTGCGTGTTCAGTAAACAGCGGACCGAGTTTGGCCGGATTATGGTCATCATCACACGCCTGACAGTAGCGGTATTTGAGTTTGCGAATTGCCTCTATGTCTTCCAGGCGCTTAAGTCGTTCAAGCGTTTGTTCTGTGTTCATGAGCGAGCCCTGCGTAAACAATAAATTGCGTGGGCGTATTCTAACGGGCAGGCAAAATATGGAAACTAGCCATTGAAGACGCTGTACTTAGCCTCTACGCTGCCGGCTCATCTGATTTGAGTCTTGCGAGGTAGGGTGGTGGCGAAGAAACTGGTACTGATTGGGCTTGTGGAACCTAAGAAAGACAAAGTCGAGGCATTCAAGGAATGGTATTTGGGTAATCACATCGAGGATACTTACAACTGCCCTAACATTTCCGCCGTCCGTTGTTTTAAGGCGGTGAAAGGGTTTATGGGCGTGCCACCGAGCGAGTATTTAACGATCTATGAGATTGCGGGCGAAGATGCGGTAGAGGCTGAGCGCGTGCTTGGCGCGTACCAGATGGATCCGCAGGGCTGGGAGCAACGCCAACCCGACAACGACTCCATGGCGGTGGTCGGGGCTGGATGGTATGAAGAAGAAGTTGTTTTCGGGTCCTGACTCGTGATTTTGCTTGTGGCCATCGGCCTTGGGCTGGTGTGGCATGGCGGCCAAATCGTTTGGGTCGCGCCACGACCGAGTCAATTTGATCCGGATCGTCCGGAACTTGGCGCCGGTTCGCCTGCCGCCTTCAATCGTTTCTGGTTGGATCAATATGCATGGACGGGTGTTGGTCTCGTCGTGGTCGGGATTGCATGCGCTGTCGCCGGCTTAGTGTCGTGATGCCAATAACCCTCGGCTACGCAGGATTGATGGCACTCTTCAGTGTCTTGCTGGCCAACTATGTCTTATATGTGCGGCTTCGGGCGAAGACATTGCCCGATTGGCAGCCGCGTGCTGCCGAGCGTGTGCAGGCGAACTTTGCGGAAAATGTGCCGCTGACGCTGGTTGTGTTATATCTCGTCGAGGTTGCAGGTGCTGCCAACTGGTTTGTACATGGCGGCGGTGTTTCGTTGGTGGTTCTCAGAGCCTTGCATGCGTGGGGCCTGGCACGGTATTCAGGCGCAAACTATCCGCGTCTGATCGGTGCGCAGGGCACGTTTGCGCTGCTTGCTATTCTCGGTGCGGCTGCGCTGCTTATCGCGCTGAGTGGTTAACCCGGTCCCTTAGTTTGTGTGTAGTTGGGGCGGGCATTGCGTTCAATGAAACGAATGATCAGGCCCGCTATGTCACGGCCTGTGGCTTCTTCGATACCGCGAAGCCCCGGCGAAGCGTTGACCTCCATCACCAGGGGGCCGCGTTCTGATCGCAGTATATCGACGCCGCAGACGTTCAATCCCATCACCCGAGCGGCGCGAATTGCAGTTCCCCGTTCTTCTTTCGTCAACCGCTCCAATGTTGCCGTACCGCCGCGGTGTAGGTTGCTACGAAACTCACCCTCAGGGGCTTGGCGTTTCATTGCTGCGATGACGCGCCCGCCGACAACGAATGCGCGGATGTCCGAGCCGCCGGCTTCTTGTATATATTCTTGCACGAGAATAGCCGTGTTAAGCCCCATGAAAGCCTGGATAACGCTCTCCGCCGCCTTCCGGGTCTCCGCGAGCACGACGCCGATACCTTGCGTGCCTTCTAAGAGTTTGATCACGAGAGGGGCGCCGCCGACTTCACGGATCAGACCCTTGACATCATCTGGAGAATTGGCGAACGCCGTAACAGGTATGCCAACGCCCCGTCGGGAAAGTAGCTGGAGAGCACGAAGTTTGTCTCGAGCTCGAGTGATGGCGACTGATTCATTGATGCAGTAGACGCCCATCATCTCAAATTGGCGCACCACGCCACAGCCATAAAAAGTGACGGATGCGCCAATCCGAGGAATGACTGCATCGAAGTGATCGGCGCCGAACTCTTCATCACGATAGTGGATTGATGACTTATCCGAGGTGATGTCCATAAAGCAACGGATATGGTCTACCACTCGAATGTCGTGACCTGCCTGTAAACCCGCTTCCATCAGTCGTCGAGTGGAGTACAGATTCTTGTTGCGCGAAAGAATGGCCAAGCGCACCTACTCTTCCTCTTGATAATCATGGTCTGTTGACTCAGGAGAAGACAGTAGGAAAGACTGTGTTGGGTCCACATAGTGACGATTCACGATCGCTTTGCGTCCAAGCAACATCCTAAAGGCCATGTTCTCCCGGTCAGTTAGCGTCAGTTCTATAGGCCAGATCTCGTCACCAACGGCCACATCGGTCTCGATGACAACCCGGGTTTCTTCGTGGCCACCAGAATCTCGAATGATGCGATGATCTATAACGCGGGCCGTACAGTCTACTTGCAGAGTGGTGTTGTCTTGCAACGGGTGCACACTAAAGGTGACCCATTCTTGATCGTCTTTGAGGAAAGCCTGCAACTTAAAGGCGTGCAGTACTGAGGTACGTGCGCCAGTATCCACTTTAACTTTGACGCGGTCTATGCTGAGGTCCGGCAGACAGACCCATTCGCGCCAACCGATTAGTCTTGCCAAGCCTCGTCCTCTGATCGTAACGGTCGCGAATTGTGCGCTGGCCAGATATTTGAATCAATATGAATCAACAAATAGTGTCGATTTCTCGAGTTCGCGCAACCCGGTACACTGAGGGTATAAACTAGGAGACGAATATGGGTGACAAATTGGCCGGACGGGTCGCGGCAATCACGGGCGGGACCGCGGGGATTGGGCTGGCGATCGCTGAGGCCTATTTGGCTGAGGGGGCCGCGGTTGCGCTGATGGCACGTAACCCAGATAAAGGGGCGGCGGCGGTAATCGCCCTGAATGCGCGAGATCGGGCCGTCTTCATTGCGGGTGACGCGATGGTGCAGAGCGACATCGAAGGCTTCATTG
>JAQWQN010000255.1 GCA_029244465.1 Pseudomonadales bacterium | reverse complement strand
AGATCTGCAATCGTTGTATCTTCCGTTTCCCCACTTCGATGCGAGATAACAGAAGTGAAACCAGCTCGGTTTGCCATCGAGATCGCATCTAGCGTCTCACTGAGCGTTCCGATTTGATTGAATTTGATCAAGATCGAGTTGCCAATACCTTCTGAAATGCCACGCTGAAGTATTTTGGTATTGGTAACAAACAGATCATCTCCAACAAGTTGTACCCGCTCACCCAATTTATCAGTGAGCGTTTTCCAGCCAGCCCAGTCCGACTCGTCCATGCCATCTTCGATGGAGAGTATTGGGTAGCGATCACACAGTGTCGCGAGATAGTCAGAGAATTCGTCGGCATTGTAACGCACACCTTCGCCGGCCAGATGATAGACACCATCCGCGTAAAACTCTGACGCCGCACAATCCAGCGCCAAAGTCACATCAGTCCCTAAATTGTATCCAGCAAGGTCAACTGCTTCGCCAATAACTTGCAGCGCTTGTGCATTAGATTCCAGATCGGGGGCAAACCCACCTTCATCTCCGACGGCAGTCGACAGATTCCGTGCTCGCAGTACCTTTTTTAAATGCTGAAAAATCTCAGCACCAGTCCGGAGGGCATCTTTGAAACTCGACATCGAAACCGGCTGAACCATAAACTCTTGTATATCGACATTATTGTCCGCGTGCTCGCCACCATTAATGATGTTCATCATCGGCACCGGCATCCGCATGGTCGGTGATCCTGCCAGTTGATTGACGTATCGAAACAACGGCAAGCCCGCTTCTGCGGCAGCAGCTTTTGCACAGGCGAGAGACACCGCGAGCATCGCGTTCGCGCCAAGTTTGGATTTGTTGTCGGTCGCATCTAACTCGAGCAACCTATCATCCAGCCGCCGTTGGTTAGCCACTTCCAACCCGACGACCCCAGCAGCAATCTCAAGGTTGACGTTACTAACCGCTTGTTCAACGCCTTTGCCAAGGTAACGAGCACTGTCACCGTCTCGCAGTTCTAGCGCTTCACGAGTACCCGTGGAGGCCCCGGACGGGGCAGCCGCTCTACCGCATACACCTGATTCAGTAATCACATCCGCTTCGATAGTGGGATTCCCGCGGCTGTCCAGAATTTCTCGGGCGTGAATTGCCTTAATCGTCATCGTCTTCCTCTCATTCGTCTATCTACAGGTCGTCTTCTGACCAAGGAGATGCTTTTGTTGCCTGATCAATTGCCTGGAGCTGAGCCAGAAGCGCTTCAGCGCGATCCAGAGGCCACGTATTTGGGCCATCTGATTTGGCGTTATCTGGGTCGGGGTGCGTTTCCATGAAGAGTCCCGCTACACCTGCGGCAACCGCCGACCTCGCCAACACAGGCACCATCTCGCGATTACCACCGGTTGATGCACCCAGCCCACCTGGCTGTTGCGCAGAATGCGTCGCGTCAAAAACAATGGGGCAATCAGTTTGACGCAACCACGAGAGACTACGCATATCAGAAACTAAGTTATTGTACCCAAAGCTCGCACCGCGTTCGCACACAAGGAGGTTGGCATTGCCCGTACTGCGTGCTTTCTTTACCACTTGAAGCATATCGAGTGGTGCTAAGAACTGCCCCTTCTTGATGTTCACTGGCAGCCCTTGAGAACACACTTCAGTTATAAAATTGGTTTGACGGCACAAAAATGCGGGCGTTTGCAGAACATCCACAACACTCGCTATCTCGGCAAAAGGTGTATCTTCATGCACGTCCGTAATAACTGGGACGCCGATCTGCTCTTTCACTTTAGCGAGAATCTTCAACCCCGCTTCAACACCCAGCCCACGGTAGCCATCAATGCTAGAACGATTCGCCTTATCGAATGAACTCTTGAATATAAACGAGATACCCAGCGTTTCGGTAATTTCTTTGAGACGACCCGCGGTATCTAGCACGAGTTGTTCGGATTCAATCACGCACGGTCCCGCAATCAGAAAAAATGGTTCGCGCTCACCGATCTCAAATCCACAAAGCTGCATGTTCATTTAAACGATCCCAAATTAATCTTCAGACACTTGTTGTTCGAACTCAATTCAATCGTTGCGTCGGTTGCCCGGTCAAACGGGCTTATTACTGTTCAGCGAGTCCTGCTTCTACAAAGCCTGCGAACAACGGGTGTCCTCTTCGGGGCGAAGAAGTGAATTCCGGATGAAATTGGCAGGCTAAAAACCAAGGGTGATCCGCCAGCTCAATCATCTCGACAAGCTCACCATCCTCAGAACGACCGGCTACGCGCAGACCATGTGCTTCTAGTGCAGGCACGTAGTTGTTGTTCACCTCATAACGATGGCGATGTCGCTCACGGATTGCGCCTGCACCGTAGACACGCTCTGCCAGACTACCTTGATTCAGGACACAGACTTGCTCACCCAATCGCATCGTGCCACCGAGGTCGCTGCCATCGTCCCTATGTTCAACCTGCCCTTCTTGGTCGCGCCATTCGGTTATCAAACCAATGACTGCATGGTTTGGAGCCTTTTCAATCTCAGTACTGTGAGCACCCTCCAAACCAGCGCAGTTTCGCGCTATGTCGACAATCGCAGCATGCAGACCATAACAAATACCCAAATAAGGCACCTTGTTTTCGCGAGCATAGCGAGCAGCCATGATTTTACCTTCAAATCCACGCTTGCCAAATCCGCCGGCGACAAGAATCGCGTTGGCATTTTCAAGTAATTCGACACCCTGTTGTTCCAGATCTTCGGCGTCGACGTAGTCAATCTCAATCGCTGTTCGTGTCTGAATACCCGCATGCGTAATTGCTTCGATCAGTGACTTGTAGGCATCGAGCAAATCGAGATATTTGCCGACAAATGCCAGTTTCAATTTGCGCGTCGGGTTTTGTTCCATTTCGACAACTGTAGACCACTCCGAAAGGTCGACATCAGGGCATTCTAGACCTAGGTGTTCAACCACTCGTTGATCCATGCCTTCGTCGTGGAGTAACTGTGGAACTTGATAAATCGTATCTGCATCCCACATAGAAATGACAGCCGGTTCTTCGACGTTGGTAAACAGCGCGATCTTGTTGCGTGCAGACCTTGGGAGTGGATCTTCCGATCGACAGACCAGAATATCTGGCTGCAAGCCGATGGAGCGAAACTCTTTTACGGAGTGCTGAGTTGGCTTCGTCTTGATCTCACCTGCCTTACGTAAGAAAGGCACATAGGTGAGATGAATAAAGAGCGTATTACCGCGCCCAACCTCGAGTCGAAGTTGTCTCGTCGCTTCCAAAAACGGCAACGACTCAATGTCACCAACTGTCCCTCCAATTTCCACAATCAGGACATCAAAACCATCTGCTACGAGACGAATACGTCTCTTAATCTCATCAGTGACATGCGGGATGACTTGGATAGTCCCACCTAGATAGTCTCCACGTCGCTCTCTGCGAATCACTTCCGCATACACACTACCGGTCGTAAAGTTATTGTTTTGCGTCATCCGAGTGTTTGAGAAACGTTCATAATGACCTAAGTCTAGGTCTGTCTCTGCGCCATCACGGGTAACAAATACCTCACCGTGTTGAATGGGACTCATCGTGCCTGGGTCGACATTGATGTAGGGGTCCATTTTTAGGAGGTTGACCTTTAAGTCTCGCGCTTCAAGTTGGGCTGCGAGAGAGGCGGTGAGCACCCCCTTCCCTAACGAAGAAACGACGCCACCAGTCACAAATATATATCTTGTCATGCAATCCCATCGTTAATGCGCCTGCCGATTCCTGGCTAGAAATCTGAAGTTCAGGCGGCTTAAGTGGAGCCTGTGTGGCTCTCTCGAGATGGGATTGCAAGATAGCAAAACGGCTCCTCAACCTCAATTGGCGAGCGTATTTATTTACCGCTTAACGCAACAACTTAGCCATTAGTCTTTGACCATGCAGATCAGTGCACGCCGCACCACAAGACCGCCACCACGCCAGGCGACCTTAGCCCGTCGTTCTGCGCGCACCTGCGTGACGAATTCTTTGAGAGCCGCGTCTGTGACCTGATAATGCCCGCCCGTCTCAAGATACAAACGCAGCCAAGCGACCGCGGCGTGCGGGTCACTGGGCAAGTCGACGATCCTGACACCATCAGGGTTCTGCGTGCGATAACGATCAATTTCAAACTTCGCAACATCACCAATCGCTTTATTCGAGACCAATCGATGCGCTAGTTTTTCCCGAATTTGTGGCCACCGAGAGACGAGCGCAGGCAAAATTCTCGCTCGCAAGTAATTGCGATCATACCCGACGTCGGTATTACTGGGATCTTCCACCCAGGACAGCTGTCGGGCCTGGCCATACGCCACGAGTTCAGGCTGAGCCGTCGCGAGTAGCGGCCTGAATATGGTCACACCAGCCACTTTTGAGACTTCAGCCATGCCTTTGAAAGCTCGCCCTTGCAATAGTTTCAACAGCACCGTTTCAACCTGGTCATCGGCGTGGTGGGCAGTCAGAAAAAGATCATTCGCCTGCGCCAACTCTGCAAAAAATTGATATCGCGCAGCCCGCGCATTGGCTTCGAGGTTGCCCGAACGCGCAACTTCTAACCTTGCCACCTCACAAGGCAGACCATAGTTCTCCGCGATGTTTTTACAGTGGGCCTGCCACTGGTCGGCCTCAGCAGCGAGGCCATGATTCACATGCGCAACAGACAAACCCCAGCCATCGGGTAGCTCAATGCTCGACAATAAATCCAGCAAGACGGTGGAATCTAGTCCACCGCTAAAACCAACTCTCAGCGTACCAGGCTGTCTGCGATGGAGTATGTCGTGTAAGCGTGTGTCGACTACTTTTCTCAGCGCATCAATGCCGGCTTCAGCGCTCCCCAGATCCCGCGCGCCAGAATCAGCGCTCATAAGCCAAGGTAACGTTACTGCCAAACTCTTGTCGTAGTTCTAAGAGAAGGTCGTCATTTGCTTCGACTTGCCAATCCTGGCCCAAACTGATCTTGGCGCTGGCTTGCCCTCGCGCGTACAAAACGGCGACCGGACAACCGAGCTGCTGACAACGGTGGGGCTCGAGAACGTCTTTCAGCCGATGATTGAAATTACCTGGAATCTGCTCTTGCGTGTAGTCAAGCACGAACCCGGTAGAGAATTTCTTACGCGCCTCAGAAATGTTCAACACGCGTTCCGCGCGCAAAGTCATACCGCCAGAAAAATCGTCTGGTTCAACTTCTCCTTCGACGACGATCAATTCATCCTTAGCGACCTTTTGCCCAAATTGCTCATAGACTTCCGGAAATACCGAAACCTCTATCCGCGCACTCCGGTCATCCAAAACAAAGAAGCACATCGGCGCACCACGCCGACTCTTCATAACCCGCGTATTGAGCACCATCCCGGCAACCCACTGCTTTTTCTTTTCCGGCTTCAACTCCACAACTTTGCGCTTGCAAAAGTGCCGCAGTTCCGCCTCATATTCCTCAATGGGATGCCCCGTCAAATAAAGGCCCAGCGTTTCTTTTTCACCGGACAAGCGGTCACGAGAAGTGAGACTCACATAGTGAACTTGACCAATCGCGATCTCAGCTGCGGAATCTTGCGCCCCGGCTCCGCCAAACATATCGGTCATGCCCGCGGCTTCATTACGTGCAAGTTGGTCTGCACCTTTGATGGCATTCGGCAGTTCAGCGCGCAAGCGCGCTCTGGTGTCATTCACAGATTCTCCCGAGAGCGCGAATTCATCACAGGCGCCAGCTCCTATCAAGGCTTCGTGCACGCGTCTATTCGCTTTACGTGAATCAACTCGTCGACAGAAATCCATAAGATCTCTGAAAGCCCCATCACGACGCGCGGCGACAATTGCCTCTACCGGGCCTTCACCAACGCCTCGAACCGCACCCAAACCGTATACGACCGCTGCCTGCTCAACCGTAAAGCGATATTCACTTATATTCACCGATGGCGGCATCAACGTTAGCCCCATGGAGCGAATCTCGTCCACTAAAACGACAACTCGGTCTATGTTTTGCATATCTGCAGACAAATTCGCTGCCATAAACTGAGATGGATAATGTGCTTTCAGCCAAGCGGTTTGAAAACTCACCACCGCGTAAGTCGCTGAGTGGGATTTGTTGAACGCGTAACCCGCAAATTTCTCCATCAGATCGAAAATATCATTGGAAAGCTTGCTATCTACACCACGCAGATCGGTCCCTTCAAGAAACTGTTCCCGCACTCGTGCCATCTCTTCGGGCTTCTTCTTCCCCATGGCGCGGCGAAGCAGATCCGCTTGGCCTAGCGAGAACCCTGCCAACACCTGAGCGATTTGCATCACCTGCTCTTGGTAAAGGACGACCCCATAGGTACCGCTTAGGACCGCCGCCAAAGTGGGATGCGGATAGGTCACAGGCTCGCGATTATGTTTGCGGTTGATATAGTCATCCACCGCACCTGACTGCAATGGTCCTGGCCGGAACAGCGCCACCAGGGCGATGACGTCATCGATAGTGTCAGGCAGAAGACGCCTGATAAGGTCTTTCATACCGCGGGATTCGAGTTGGAAGACAGCCGTCGTATTGGCGTCACGCAACAATTCAAAAACACGCGGATCATCGAGCGGAATCTTATCTATGTCGAGTTGGTCATCCAAACTACGGTCTACGTTGATAAACTTGACCGTCCAATCAATGATCGTCAGCGTCCGCAGTCCCAGAAAGTCAAACTTTACAAGTCCGGCACGCTCGACATCATCCTTGTCATACTGCGAAACAAGACTGCCACCTAAGTTTTCTGTGTATAGCGGCACGAAATCAGTCAGCGCCCGCGGCGCAATCACAACGCCACCCGCATGGCGTCCGACGTTACGCACTATGCCTTCAAGTTTGTAGGCCATCTCCATGATCTCCTCAGCCTCCTCGCTCGCCGCCACAAACTCCTTCATCTCACCGCTGTCTTCCATAGCCTTTGACAACGTCATACCGACTTCAAAAGGGATCAATTTCGAAAGCTTGTCGGCAAGGCCATAGGGCTTTCCCTGGACTCTAGCCACATCGCGAACCACCGCTTTTGCGGCCATTGTACCGAACGTAATTATTTGGCTGACGGCATTCTCGCCATACCGTTCGCTGACATGTTGAATGACTCGGTCTCGACCTTCCATACAGAAGTCGACATCGAAGTCTGGCATCGAAACTCTTTCCGGATTGAGAAATCGCTCAAACAGCAGATCGTAGGCGAGCGGGTCAAGATCCGTAATGCCCAAGCAATATGCAACCAGGGAGCCCGCACCCGAGCCTCTTCCAGGTCCAACAGGAATTTGTTCATCCTTCGCCCACGCGATGAACTCCATCACGATCAGAAAGTATCCCGCGAACCCCATCTGGTTGATGACATCTAACTCAAAAACCAACCGATCTCGATAAGCTTGTTGTGCATCCTCGCCGATCCCGAGATCAGTGAATCTTGCCTTCAACCCTTGCCGAGAAGTTTGTTCTAAAAAGCTCGCTAGGCTGGCTTCCTCTGGAATGGGATAATCGGGTAAGTAATAGGTACCGAGGTCGACCAGGACGTTACATCGTTTTGCGATTTCGACGGTATTGGCTATCGCCACCGGTAAGTCTGCAAAAACCTCTAACATCTCTTCCGCAGATCTCAAGTATTGCTGCTCGCTATGCCTCCGCTCCCGCCGAGGATCATCAAGTCCGCGGCCTTCGTGAATACAAACTCGAGTTTCATGCGCTTCAAAATCTTCCGCTGAACGGAATACTGCATCGTTGGTCGCGACAATCGGAACAGATAGTTCACTCGCGGCGCCCACCAACTGACGCAGAGCACTCTCTTCGCCAGGGCGGCCGGTTCGGGTCA
>JAQWQN010000243.1 GCA_029244465.1 Pseudomonadales bacterium | reverse complement strand
CCGCCGCAGGACGAAAGCGATACCCTACGACGTCTTGACCGATATGCACGCTGGGTCTAGAGACGACCCTGGAGTTACCCGCCAGCGAAAGTGACTTTGGCTTCGCGTGCGGTGAATTTGCAGACGCCCGCTGTGATGACGTACTTATCGTGATAAACGCCCACTGCAGCCGGTTGGTCGGTAATTGGCAGAGGTCCGTCCTTACTTTGTGGACTGGCATAATAGGTAAAGTACGAAGTACCAGTCAGTTGTCCATTTTGTTCATGCACGATGTGATTGGTCGCAACGTGTCTGGACGTTCGCGCAGGACGTGATGGGTCAACCGCTTGTTGTGCGGGCTTGCGACTACCAGAACTTGTCGCGAGAGTTCCGTCGTGGGTGAAGAGCGCGTTAAAGTTAGCTTGTTGGTTAGTATCTGCGTAGTGTGCATATAAGAGTGCAGTTTCACGGCAGAGAGATCTTGCGTCGACCTCTGCCGACACGGACGTGGACATTATCGCCGAGAGGACACTGATGCCAATCACGGTCTTTTTGACCATCCGCGTGCTATTGCTCTCGCCGTTGATGTTTGGTTGCATAATCTTCTCCACGTTTTTTGAATTTGACAAAACTGCCTACTCTGCCGATGCCGAATCCTGTTCAATATCGCGTTCAAGTATGCGGGCACCACGCATAATGTTGCCAAGCGCGTAATTACCTTCATGGCATACATACTCGTATACCTTGTTTTCCGTTGCGGGCCAGGGATATTCTCCGCCCCAACTGGCAGTCCACGATTGTGGATCGTCTACGGTGAATGCGTATTTGAGATCGCCCGAGTCGGCCATGGTGAAGCGTTCTACGACATGTAGGCTGGGGCTGGCGCCACGGAGTGCTGGTTTTGCACCGAAATTGGTTGTATCGACGACGAGCGTGTCGCCTTCCCAATGACCGACAGAATCGCCCATCCAGGCGCGAACATGGTCAGGCGCATGCGCCCCGGCGAGGCGGATGATGCGTGCATCATGAATCATCTCCGCAAGAATCATCACATGAGTGCTAGTCTGGACTATGCGTTTTAAGTTGTTGTAACCAGACGGCAGCATTGGTGGTCCGCTGGTTGAGCCGAAACTGAGTAGGCATCGTTCTGCGTTGGGGCGCATTTCCATATTGTCGTAAGGACCTGGTCCCGGCTCGTTCAGCCACCAAGCCCTGCCGATGTTTTCTTTAAACAAGAGTCTAAACGATGCCAGGCGTGCTTTGCCTGCCACTGTGCGCTCCGGCTGCCGGCCGTTCATGGGTCGTGTAATAATGGAGGTAGGTACCCGGCCATCAAGAGTGGCCGCTTCATCGCCAAAATCCAGCCAAAAGTCGTTATAGCCACCAACGTTACCTGCGGCGCCTGCGGAACCATCGCCACCAGGCGGCGGTGCGGCTCGCTCAGGACTACTGACTGCGCTAGCCAATGCTCTGTCCTTTGCGCGTTTATCACGAATCGCGTCGGCTTCTTCTTTCGAGAGGTAGGCTTTGTCGCCATAGGCTTCGGGTCGCTCGAGAGGGGTAAGCGTCGCGACATCATAGGTGCCTGTGA
Source organism: Pseudomonadales bacterium (assembly GCA_029244465.1). Taxonomy (GTDB): domain Bacteria; phylum Pseudomonadota; class Gammaproteobacteria; order Pseudomonadales; family Azotimanducaceae; genus UBA4421. The sequence goes on along the minus strand of JAQWQN010000243.1, from coordinate 3,054 downwards.
AATCTGGATGACCCGAGGCAGTGCGAGGGATCTCGGCGCTGACGAAAAGCGGAATAGCGAGCGCTGCGAGGAGGAGACCAAGTCGAGATCGTTGCATGTTTGCTCCCTGCATGATGGCTCACCAGTCTAGTCCTACTGACGTCGTGCGTCACCTAACCCGGTGTGTCACCTAACTCGATGCTATAGCCGTGTTAAATTGCTGCGCCCATCAGTTGTTCAAAATTGCCGCGATAGAATGCATCGAGCACCTCTTCGTGGAGACCTTCGGTCGATTTCTGAAATCGACCGTATGGGTTTCGACCACCTTCAACATGTGGATAGTCAGAGCTGAACATGCAGATGTTCTCGCCACTATTCTCGATGATCCAGCCAGTGTCCTCGGTTGGGTACGGTGTGACACGAACTTGGCGGGACACGTATTCACTCGGTTTTAACTGTAGAGATTGCAGTCGCTTTTCGTGACGTCCGAACGCTTCCATGGCAGCATCAAGCTGTCGAATAAAGCCGGGTACCCAGATAGCGCCGAGTTCGATAACGCCAACCATAAGGTGTGGAAATCGATCCAGTACCCCGTCCAGGATTAACATCGACAGTGCCTGTTGTGGCCCGCTGGGTATTGCCATGTAGGAGATGGATCGAAAATTCTCATCACCACCGTGAAAATCTGGAATCTCCGCAAGCCCATTCTTTGCGTGTGCTTTCGGTAACACAAAGTCTGCTGCTCCGACGTGCAGTAAAATGGGGATCTCGGCTTCTTGTGCTTGCGCCCACACACGGTCCAGTTCGATATGGCTGGTGGCGTGATGCTTAGGACAGGCCCAAGGGACGAGGAGTGCTGCAGCGCCCATCGCGATTGCCTCCTGCGCGATCAGAGGTGCATGTTTGAGACTTGCTAGGGGTACGTTGCACGCCGGGAGTAGGCGGTCGTCGACGGAACAGAAGTCTATCTGGGCACGGTTTGATGCGCGGGCCATGGCGTAAACCAAGTCGTGGTTGTCAGTGAACTCGAATTTCTCAATCAGGACGTTAGACGTCGTTGGAAAAATTAGCTGTCGCTGGACACCAAGCAAATCGACTGCGAGAGACCGATCTTGTTTGCGAAAAGAGCCGAGTGCCTGGTGGTTTTTACGGGCCATAAATTCGCTTTCGATACGATGCTGAAAATCTTCGTCAGTATGTTGTGCGAGCACAGATTGAAACTGTTCTTTCCGTGACCCGAAGAAAACCTGGTCAAATTGGTGTTGAATCTCGTCGCGAAATTTCAACTCGGCAAACGGCTCAAGCCAGGTGGGGGTTTCCATAATATGGGCGTCAGCATCGTGAACGATGCGCCCTTCTATGTGTGGCATATCGAATCCTTCTGGTTGAACCGTGAGGCAGGAACTTGCCCTAATCACCCTGAATCATCAAGACCTGCGTGAATCGCCGTTATCCAACTTAGCGCACGTTGCGTAGCCACTGACGCATTTCTTGAACAAACAGTTGCGGCTGTTCGAAAGCTGCAAAGTGGCCTCCTTTGTCGACTTCGTTCCAATACACAAGGTCGGTATAGCCGGGTTCTGACCAAGCGCGTGGGCCAGCCATGGTTTCTTCAGGGAAGACACTGACGCCAGCCGGAATGATTACTTTTTCGGGTTTAGGATGCACGACTGCGGGGTTAAATGTTTCCCAATAGAGTCGCGCCGAGGAGGCCCCCGTGTTCGTCAGCCAGTAGAACATGACGTTGTCGATGAGTTCATCGCGGCTAAGTACGTTTTCTGGATGACCCTGGCAGTCGGTCCAGGCGTAGAATTTTTCGAGTATCCAGGCTGACTGACCCACCGGTGAATCGGCTAATCCGTAACCCAGCGTCTGTGGTCTGGTGGATTGTTGCTTATGATAGCCTGCGCCCCAAGCGCGAAAATTAGCCGCGCGATCCAAGATCCGTTGGTCTGCTGCTGTCGGGTTGTTCAAGGCCTCTTTCGTTGGTCCCGCGGTTGGCATATTGACATGGACGCTCCGGCAACGTCCTTTATTTTGTAACCCGATCGCAGTCGTTACTCCGGACCCCCAGTCGCCGCCCTGAGCGTAGTAGGTCTCATAGTCAAGCAAAGTCATGAGGTGATCCCAGGCAGAAGCTATTCGAGGTACATTCCAGCCTGTTTCAGTGGGCTTGTCAGAGAAACCGAAGCCAGGTAACGACGGGCAAATAACGTGGCAGGCATCTTGTATCGAGCCACCAAACCTTGTGGGTTCGGTCAGAGGTTCAATGATCTTGAGGAACTCGATGATCGAGCCAGGCCAACCATGTGTGAGTAATAATGGACTGGCCGTGGCATGGCTACTTTTTATATGCAGGAAGTGAATATTCAGTCCATCGATGGGGACTGTGTATTGTGGCAATCGATTCAGTCGATCTTGAGTCGTAAACCAGTCGTATTGATTGCCCCAGTAGCGACAAAACTCCCGGTGGTAGTCGATCGGTACGCCTTGCGACCAGTCACCCACCGGCTCTGATTCAGGCCATCGAGATTGCTTGAGTCGAGTTTGGAGGTCCTCAATCTCAGCTGCGGCGATATCGATGACAAACGGCTTTATGTTGTGCATGGTTACTGTTTATTCGCTTATTTTTGTGTGGCGAACATGGTATCGGTGTGGAGATCAGTAGACGTTACCGGAACGACAGAGGCTGAACTAGTTCTGTGGCTGGACAATTTGATGCTCTAGTAAAAGCGAAAAGTGTTGTACTAAAGACTGTCAGAAAGAAGAGCGGGGAAATAATGCACGATTTGACCATTCGTGGTGGCTTGATTGTCGATGGCAGCGGAGAAAAGCCGTTTGAGGCTGACATTGCGATCGACGGTGGCGACATCGTTCAGATTGGGAAAGTGGCGCGAGGGGGACAGACCGATATTGATGCCAGAGGCCATATTGTAACGCCAGGTTTTATTGATCTTCACACGCACTTAGACGCTCAAGTTGGTTGGGACCCGATGCTTACACCGCTGAGTTGGCATGGTGTGACAACGGCCGTGATGGGTAATTGTGGCGTGACCTTTGCCCCGTGCAAGCCAA
>JAQWQN010000242.1 GCA_029244465.1 Pseudomonadales bacterium | reverse complement strand
CTGCCCGGATAAAGCCACCGACAGCACTTTCACGACTACAGAACTATAGGCCACCCAGCATTGCCGTTATGCTGCCTCTTTCTGGCAATCTGAGTGGCGCTGGGCGAGCCGTTCGCGATGGCTTGGCGGCGGCCTACCTCGGGGAACAACCCGCCACAAGAGGAGTCATAGCATTTTACGATACGGCCGCTCAACCAATCGCTCACGTTTGGGCAATGGTCCTTGAGAACGGCCATGATGTAGTCATCGGTCCCTTGATCAAAGAGAATGTGCAAACGTTCGCCGAGTTGACCGCGTCGGCTCAACTGCCTCGCCTCTCTTTGAACTACCTTTCCGACGACGACAATAATCCTGGCGGACTATTTCAACTGGGCGTCGCAATCGAAGATGAAGCACGTTCTCTAGTGACCCATATGCTACTGGCAGGTCACAAACGCGTCATGATCGTGCACAGCCAAAGTCAGTGGTCGCAGCGTGCAAATTCAGCCTTCGCAGAACAGTGGCCTTTTCCAATAACCTTCGGCGAATTCGTGAACGTAAAGGGGCTAACCGAGGCTGTCGGTTCCGCGATGCTCACCGCTGAAAGTGAGGGTCGAAAATCAGAACTAGAGCGGTTGTTAGGTGCGAAGCTAGAGTTCTTACCCCGTGCACGCGAAGACTTAGACGCGATCGTCGCGCTCACGAGCAATGTCGAATCACAAGCATTGGTACCGGCTCTTCGGTTTCATTTTGGCGACCACCTCCCGATCTACTCAACATCACAAGCCGCCCGACTGGGAGAAGTAGACGCCCTCAAAGGTTTCAAAATAACGGAGTTACCGCTCCTGGCTGCAAGTTCCTACCAGCCTCTAAACGAGGCATTTTCCGTTGCGCGTAGCAATTTTGCAGAACTCTACGCGCTTGGGCACGACGCTTACTCGGTAGGCACCTGGCTACCTCTACTTCGATTCGATTCAAAACTGTCTGTCCCTGGTGCATCTGGCCATCTGTGGTTGGATGGAGACGGGAGCTTTCGCCGCGAGCTTGAACTCATCGATCTTGGAATCCGCTAACGCAGCGCCACAATATCAGACGTGCAATCATCGGTCGGTGGGCTGAGCTGCTCGCGTTGATGTTTCTCCGCTGCCACGGCCTTACGCTAGTCGAAAAAAACTTTCAGTGTCGATCTGGTGAAATCGACCTCATTATGACCGAGCAACGAAGCCTGATCTTCATAGAAGTGCGCTACCGAAGTAGCGTTCGCTTTGGTGGCGCCGCAGCAAGTGTTAGTCACACAAAACAGCAGCGTCTCATCAAGGCAGCCAAAGTCTATCTGCAGTCGAACACTGAGTTTTCCCTCTGGCCTGCGCGTTTTGACGTAATAGCCATTGATCGTCGTAACATCTCTTGGCTGAAAAACGCTTTTGAGTGTTAAGATGCATGCGCCTAAATTATGAGAAAGCCCCTCATCGTGACCAGAACGATCCAAGTTGTATACCTAACAATTTCTTTGTTTCTTCTACCCGGTTGTTCCATTTTTGGTGACGATCCAAATCAACGGACACCTGGGGTCATTATCGACGACAACGTCTTAGAAAGCCTAGTTGAGTCAGAGATCCGAAAATCGGATCCTGGCTTCAAAGGCTCACATCTCGTTATCGTGGCCTACAACGGACTGGTACTGTTAGCAGGCCAGGTACCTTCGGAAGCCTTACGCGACAAAGCAAACGTCGTGACGCAAGCGCTAAGGCGAGTTCAAAAGGTACACAACGAACTTACTGTTGGTGGTCCCATCTCTGTCATGGCGAGAACGAATGATGGCTGGCTCACATCGAAAGTTAAGAGCCGCCTCCTCACTAACAAAGAAGTCAACGGATCAAAAATTAAGGTTCAAACGGAAAACGGGGTCGTTTTTTTGCTAGGCCTGGTGACTCAGGCTCAGGCCGAGCGCGCTGTGGCGGTTGCGAGCAAGGTCTACGGCTTACAGAAAATCGTTAAGGTTTTTGAGTACACCGACTGAAACCAAGAGCGTTCTTTAACTTTGTTGCGCCGGATTATGCAGCGCTAGACCAGCCGCAGTGTTGGTCGATCAGATGGATCCGGTGGCTCATCATCGCTATCCGAACCAGTTACGTGTTGCACACGGTCCAACACTCGCTCCACCCCAGCAGGTTTTGCCAAGGTCTCATCGGGGAAGACCATCCCTTCTCCACTGTCCTTGCAGTAAATTGCTCGTATGCTCTCCATCGGTAAGACAATGTCATAATGACGACCGTCGAACCGACTGCCAAACATGGCATATTCATCACCGATGTGCAGTTCAAGTACAGCGTTCGCGCCAATGTTCAGAATGATCTGCCCATCCTCGACATGATCAAGGGGAACCTGAACTTCGGGTCCAGTGGCGTCTACCAAGAGATAAGGTATCTCACCACTATCGACTATCCAGCTGTACAACGCCCTCAACAAGTAAGGGCGTTGTGATTTCACTCTTGCATCTCAATTTCAGTTTCAGTCAAGCTGGCGCGAAAGGCCTCGCGTTCAAACATCATCTGCATGTACTTGAGAAGTGGTCGAGTAGATTTTTCGGGCAAGGTAACACCGACTTCTTTAAGCCGCCAAAGGATCGGCGCAACACAGCAATCAACTAGAGTAAATTCTTCGTTCATGAAGTACGGCATCTCTCCGAATATAGGAGCTATAGCAATTACGCTTTCGCGCAACTCTTTGCGCGCCTTAGTAATGACCGTTTCACGACCTTTACCCGCCATCAAGATGTCAAGCTTGGAACTCCACTCTTTCTCAACTCGCGTAATCCACAGACGCGACAGTGCTCGCTGTACCGGATAAACAGGGAGCAACGGCGGATGAGGAAAGCGCTCATCGAGATATTCCATAATCACATTCGCTTCATACAAAACGAGATCTCGATCGAGCAATGTTGGAAGGTTGTTGTACGGATTCATGTCCGCCAGGGCTTCCGGCTTCTTATTTGGGTCTACGTCGACAATATCAACCGTAACGCCTTTTTCCGCCAAAACCATACGTACGCGATGCGAATAATGATCTCGCGCATCGGAAAACAGGGTCATAGACGATCGTTTTGTGACAACACTCATGAGTCTTAAATCCTAAGGAAGCGTGAATTATGAAGCGCTAAAGGTTCGTCTAACGCTTAAGCGCTAGTGGACATCCTTCCAGTATTCCCGGTTCAACAAATACGTGAAGCACGCAAGGATCACCAAGAAGAGCATTACGGCAATACCGAGTCGATGTCTCTCGAGACGCGACGGCTCGCCGACGTAGTAGAGAAAGTTCGTGAGGTCATAGACAGCTGCGTCAAATTCCTCGGGGCTCATGGAACCCGTACCCTCCTCCAAATACAGTTCGTCACAGCGCGCGTCAGCCGCATCGTCGCAACGGCTGCGCTGTACGCCTTGCAGGTCTAAAAGCGCATTCGGCAGGCCAACGTTTTCAAACACTTTGTTGTTCACACCGAAAGGCCGATTGTGATCGACATAAAAGGCCTTCAGATAGTTGTAGACGTACTCGGGGCTCTTGTACCGGGTGATCATGGTCAAATCCGGTGGCGCGGCACCGAACCAACTCTTCGCTTTTTCGGGCGACATGGCATTCGTTATTAGCCCGCCAATCTTCTGATCGGTGAGGATCAGGTTTTGCAAAGCGATTTCGTGGGGAATCCCTAAGTCATCTGCACTGCGTTCATAGCGCTGAAACTTGAGCGTATGGCAGCCAAGGCAGTAATTCATGTAGGTGCGCATGCCACTTTGCAATGAAGGCTTGTTCTCCAAGTCACCCTCAAAGGCTTCCATATCGTAATTGATCTCCGCCGATGCCGCCCAAACTAAAGCAGGTAGAGCCGCCAACAGCGTAATCAGTATTCTTATGCTCTTCATAAATACCCCACTCATCCCGTCACCCGCTCAGGTTCGGGTTTGGTTTTCTCGACGCGGGTGTACCAAGGCATTAACAAGAAATAAAGGAAGTAGAGCATCGTGCCAACTTGCGCAATCGCGGTACGTATATCAGTGGGATGCAAAGTGCCGAGATAGCCAAGCACAAAGAAGCTCGTGATAAATATACCCAGCGCCCATTTCGAAAGAATGCCTTTATAGCGAATCGACCTCACAGGGCTCTTGTCCAACCATGGCAAGAATGCCGGCATAAAGATCGCTGCCGCCATAATCACCATCCCCCAGAACTTAGCCGTCATGCCGAAGAGCGGAAATGTGGATGCACGCAGCATCGAGTAAAACGGTGTGTAATACCAAACTGGAACAATCAAATCTGGCGTCGCCAATGGATCGGCTTCAATGAAGTTAGGTTTTTCCAGGAAGTATCCACCCATCTCCGGCGCAAAAAAGACCACCGCCAAAAAGACAAAAAGGAAAATCACAGTCGCATGGATGTCATGCACGGTGTAATAGGGATGGAACGGCACACTGTCTAACGGTATCCCGTCCGGGCCTTTGTTCTTCTTGATCTCTATACCATCAGGGTTGTTCGAGCCTACGTGGTGCAACGCAACCAAGTGAACAAACACCAGTATCACCAAGACCAACGGCAACGCGATAACATGAAGAGCGAAGAATCGATTCAGTGTCGCTTCCGACATGAGGAAGTCACCCCTCACCCACTCCATCAGGTCACCACCCACGAACGGAATGGCCCCCGCCAAAGAAACGATGACCTGCCCAGCCCAGAAAGACATGTTGCCCCAAGGCAACAAGTATCCGAAAAACCCCTCGGCCATCATGGCTATGAAGATTGCGATCCCAATCAACCACAAGAGTTCACGCGGCCCACGATAGGATCCGTACATTAGCGCACGGTACATATGCAGGTAGACCACCAGGAAGAAAAAGGACGCACCGGTTGAATGCAGATACCGGATCAACCAGCCATACTCCACATCACGCATGATGTATTCAACGCTGGCAAAGGCACCGCTTTCGGTCGGTGCATAGCTCATCGTCAACCAGATTCCCGTTATAATTTGGTTGGCCAACATGAAGATCGCAAGTACGCCAAAGTAATACCAAAAATTGAAATTTTTGGGCGCATGGTACTTCGACATGTGGTATTCGAAAGTTTCCGTCGCCGGGAACCGTTCGTCGACCCAACCCATGAAACCAGACCACATCACAACAAATTTGCTATCGTTATCAGGAGTTTGCATTACGCAGCACCTCCTTCATCACCAATCACTATGACTGTTTCGCTTTCAAAACGATAAGGTGGTACTTCGAGGTTGTCTGGTGCAGGAAAGCCAGCGCCGACCCGACCCGCCAAATCAAAGCGCGAACCATGGCATGGACAAAAGAACCCGCCTTGGCCTTCACCAAAGTTACCCGGAGCAACCAGTGTCTCTAACTTGGGAGAACAACCCAGATGCGTGCAAATGCCAACATAAACACCGATCTCTGGGCGAGTCGATCGAGTGACATTTTTCGCATACTCAGGCTGCATCTCGGGGTTGTCTGAATTCGCGTCTGCTAGATCGAGGTCCGAACGCTCCAGTGCACTGACTGCTTCTGCGGTTCGGTAAAGCAAAAAGATTGGCTTACCACGCCAAGCCGGGATCGGACTTAGCATCTCGCCCTCTTGTAACTTACTAAAATCGATTTTAACCGGTGCACCCGCAGCCCGAGCTTTTGCGCTCGGACTCCAGAATTTGACAAATGGTACCGCCGCGCCAACCACACCCACACCTGCAACAGCAGATGTAGCACCTATCAGAAAGTAACGCCGTTTTTTATTGATCGCAGCAGGTGCTGCTTCGGCGCCGTCCTGAGAATCGGCGGCGGCGGGGGCTTCATGACTTGCATCGCCGGTGCTCAAGACACTTTGCTCCCAATATCCTATTTAGTTAATTTTTTTCTAGCTCGCTGCGCCCTACATTCCTTCGAAGGCGTCGGCGAAAAACCGCGCGATTGTAGCACAAGGCGCTTTTCAAATGGGTTCAAAATGAACCCCACTGAACCCATATTCGAGTGTGATCGCTCGTTAGCGTTTCGAGAACTGTGGACGCTTACGCGCCTTGCGTAAGCCAACCTTTTTGCGCTCTACTTCACGTGCATCTCTCGTCAGAAAGCCAGCGGCTCGCATCGGCCCGCGCAGGGTTTCATCGTACTCCACCAAAGCACGCGCGATACCGTGTCGTATGGCACCCGCTTGACCTGAGTTACCGCCGCCTCGGACGCTGACTTTTACATCGAGTTTCCCACCGAGCTCAGCTACTTCCAACGGCTGTCGCACAACCATCCGTGAGGTCTCTCGGCCAAAAAACTCATCCAAAGGCTTTGAATTGACCATAATGCGGCCGGTCCCGGAAGATATAAATACACGGGCTGCAGAAGTTTTGCGCCGCCCTGTGCCGTAATCGTAATCGGTCATGCTGACAGCTCCAGCGTTTTAGGTTGTTGTGCAGTATGGGGATGTTCCGACCCAGCATACACTTTCAATTTTCGATACATCGCCCGACCTAACGGGTTTTTCGGCAACATACCTTTTACAGCTTTTTCAATAATTCGCTCAGGGTGCGTCGCGCGCATATCGGAAACGTTTGTACCCTTGATACCACCGGGATAACCACTATGACGCCAGTAAACTTTACCGTCCTCTTTATTGCCGGTCACTCTGACTTTTTCAGCGTTGATCACAATGATGTAATCGCCGGTATCGACGTGCGGAGTGTACTCAGGCTTATGCTTACCGCGCAGCCGTCGCGCTATCTCTGTCGACATGCGACCAAGCGTTTTGTCTTCAGCATCAATCACCCACCAAGTGCGATTTACATCTTCGCTGCGCATGCTCACGGTTTTCATCTAGCTCAAGCTCTCTAAATCTTGTTATATCTTTCGTTCAGTCTCGCAATCTGGCGTTCACTGCCTAAAGTTCTCGCGCCAAGCCCCAACTTTGTCTAGATAATCTGCAAATACGCGTACGCATTTGGTGCTAGCCTACCAGGGAGCCAGCCCCTATTTTTGGGAGCGCGAATGTTAAAGGAGGGCCAGGCCCTTTACAACCGCATTTCTCCGTAATTAATTAGGTCAACCTATCTTTCGGCTTTGACTTCACCATTAGGATTCAACTTCCCGAAGGTGGGACGCACCCAGGTAGGAGGTTGACTGCATCTCGAATAGGCGGCTCTCGGTGCGATCAAACTCAAATCGTAACCGCTCACCTTGGTAAAGCTCGGGAATCGTCGCTGCGGCACTGACGATCAGCTTGACGCCATGATCATAGAATTCATCGACCAAACTAATGAAGCGGCGGGCGGCATTTTCCTTTTGACTATCGAAAACCGGAATATTACTGACAAAGACAGCGTGATAAACCATCGCTAACTCTATGTAGTCATTTTGGCTTCGCGGTCCCTCGCAGAGCTCGGAGAACTCAAACCATACAATATCATCAGACTCAAACCTCGCCCGGATGTCCCGCCCCTCTATAGTTAGTGTCACATCTGCCTTCGGTTCATGCGGAGCAAGTGCGCGCAGGCTCGCCAACAAGCTTTCTTCGGCTCGCCCATCCAAGGAGGAGTGGTAGATTTCCGCCTGTTCAAGGGCGCGGAGTCGAAAATCGATGCCATCGGGCATGTGATAAACCTCAGTATGCGCATAGAGGAGGTCGATCGCGGGCAAAAAACGTCGCCGCTGCAAACCATTCTCATACAAATTTGCTGGCTCAACATTGGACGTCGCGACTAAGGTCACACCCCGCGAAAAAAGCCCTTCCATAAGCTCAGCCAGTATCATCGCATCACCAATGTCCGAGACAAAAAACTCATCAAAGCAGAGGATGTCTGTTTCTTCGGCAAATTCTGCGGCCACTTTTTGCAAAGGATTAGCTGTACCCGAGTATCGCTTTAAGCCATCGTGGACGCGCTTCATGAAGCGATGAAAGTGCATTCGCAGGCGTCGCTCTGGCGCGAGGCAATCGTAAAACAGATCCATCATCATGGTCTTGCCACGCCCAACGCCACCCCAAATATAAAGCCCTTTAACGACCTCTTTCTCTTCCCTCGCGAATAGGCGCCGCAGCTTTGTGGCAAACGAGGGTCGCGGTTGGCGTTGATTGAAGCGAGAAAACAGATCTTCCAGGCGCGCGAGCACTTGCACCTGAGCATCATCTTCCTGAAACTCACCTGCTTTAAGTTTGTCTTGATAAAGGGCTAGTGGTGACACGGCGCCGGACTCTATCTGATTAGAATGGCGTAAGGCAAACCCTATACATGCCAACGACTATCCAACCCTTGTCCAATTAGGGATTTAGACCATGAACCAACTAACCCGCTTTGTGATGATTCCTGCCGTCGTCGGTGCCTTCCTTGGACTCGCGATCGTACTTTTCAACTTGTCAGGCTCCGACCGCCCTGGGTTTGCCAATGCCGTCGAAGCGGCCGCGCCCGCCGTGGTCAACATCACGACTCAAACCTTGCGGCGCACTCGAACCATGTGCGACCTACCGGTCATGCAGCCTTTCTGTCGCAACATTGGCTCACGCGTACAGTCTTCGCTCGGTTCGGGTGTCATTGTTCGAAGGGATGGTTACGTTCTGACTAACGCCCATGTCGTTCAGGGCGCAGATGAAATTCGGGTCATGTTTGCCAATGGACAAGACGTCAGCGCCCGCGTCGTTGGTACAGATACCCGCACCGATCTCGCCGTGATCAAAGTCGATGCCAGCGATCTACCGGTTATACCTTACGATGAAGAACGAAACGCTCGTGTTGGTGATGTGGCCTTAGCGATCGGCAACCCTTTTGGTCTTGGTCACAGTGTTTCACAAGGTATCATAAGCGCCCTGTCTCGCTCTCGAATTTCAAACACACCTTACGTCGATTACATCCAAACCGATGCCGCCATCAGCCCGGGAAACTCTGGCGGAGCGTTGATTGACCATACTGGCGGTCTACTTGGCATCAACACCCTGATTTATCGGGAATCCAATGGTGGCAATGTTGGCATTGGCTTTGCCATTCCGGCGGATATCGCAATGGACGTCATGGAAGAAATTATCACCCACGGTCGCGTCATCCGAGGATGGTTAGGTGTCACGCTACGTTATCCTATGACGCTCTCAAACGGCGACATAGGATTGGTGGTCTATGGCGTCGTTGATGGCGGGCCTGCGCATCGAGCGGGCTTACGGCCGGGCGATGTTATTCAGACCGTCAATAAAATCTCCATTTCAGACGACGAAGTCGCTGCCAATCTGATCGCTAAAGCAATACCCGGCACCGAGCTCAATCTAGAAATTCTCCGAAACGGCCAGCATTTTCTCACGACTGCGACCACCAGTGAAATCCCGTTCAATTAACTACGTTACTGGTTTTTCGAATTGTTGCTATCTTGAGCACGCACGGCAGCTGCCCGCGCATGCGCGTGCAACCCTTCGCTTTCGGCAATCGGTAGCACCACGTCCGCGAGAGACGCTGCCCCTTCCGCAGTGATATTTATGATGCTGCTCCGCTTTTGAAAATCATAAACCCCTAAGGGGGAAGCAAACCTTGCCGTACCGAAGGTTGGCAGCACATGAGACGGACCGGCAACGTAGTCGCCAAATGTTTCTCCGGCATAAGGACCACAAAATATCGCCCCCGCATGGCGAATATCTGGTACCACAGGCTCTGCATCTGCCAAATGCAATTCTAGGTGCTCGGGCGCAACTCGATTTGCAATTTCGACAGATTCCGCAATTGATTGGGTCTGGATTAGAGCACCCCTACCTTCTAGCGAGGCCCTAATGATCTCAGCACGCGGTTGCGCGTTCAAAAGTCGGTCCATCACGCGAGCAACTTCGTCGGTAAAGTGTTCATCAGAACTCAACAGTATCGCTTGGGCCGCGGCGTCGTGCTCCGCTTGAGAAAAGAGGTCTAAGGCCGTCCATTCGGGATCTGTCGTACCATCGGCAATGACCAACACTTCGCTCGGTCCCGCGATAAGGTCTATTCCAACCTGTCCAAACACGAGGCGTTTCGCAGCGGCAACGAAAGCACCCCCTGGCCCTACGATTTTATCAACTCGCGGCACGGTCTCGGTACCATACGCCAGGGCAGCTATCGCCTGAGCGCCACCCACGGTGAAGACCCGGTCGGCTCCAGCAATAGCAAGCGCTGCGAGAACCATGTCGTTTCGCACACCAGCTGGTGTTGGTTGCGCAACAACAAGTTCCTGCACACCCGCGACCTTCGCAGGTATGAGGGTCATCAGAACGCTTGACGGATAGGACGCTTGACCACCCGGAACATAGACCCCTACACGATCTAACGCAGTTATTCGCTGACCAAGCTCATTGCCAAACTCGTCTTTAAATGACCACGAACGTTCTTGTTGATGTTGGTGATAAACACGAATGCGTTCCGCCGCTTTAAGCAATGCGGAGCGCTGAACCTCGGATACGCGATCGAGAGCCGCAGAACATTCCTCCATCGACAATTCAAGTTCAGCAGCTGACGCCACGGACAGCCGATCAAAGTCTCTCGTATACTCGAGCAACGCTTGATCTCCACGGCTTCGAATCTCTGCAATCACCTCACGGGCAACGCGCTCGACGTCATTATTCTCACTCGTGTCCCAGTGAAGGAGCTTCTCCAATTCGCTGTTAAAGTCATGATCTAACGTTGTGAGCCGCTTAAGATCGAGCAAGGGTCTACTCGCTTCGCGCCGCGTCATTGCTAGCAACAACACCACTAAGTTGAGAGACCAGAGACTGAACCGATTCAAACTTAGTTTTCATCGAGGCTCGATTGACAATCAACCGAGTGCTGATATCACATATCGTAGCTCGGGCTTCCAGGCCATTCGCAATCAGCGTATTTCCAGTATCGACAATATCCACGATTGTATCGGCAAGTCCTAAGAGCGGCGCGATCTCCATCGCCCCCGAAAGTTTTATGAGTGCAACCTGCCTACCTTCCTTCTGGTAATAACGGCGCGTGATGTTTGTGAACTTCGAAGCAACCCGAAGCACACCACCTGGCTCTGGCAGGCCTTTAGGGCCAGCTGTCATCATCCGGCATTGCCCAATCTTCAGATCCAGGAGTTCGTAGAACCCCATGCCCTCGCCGTATTCCAACATAGTATCTTTACCGGTGACACCAACATCGGCGACACCATGTTCGACATACGTTGGCACGTCAGCACTACGAGTGATGATTATTTTGTGCCCGCCCGTACGGCTAGCAAAGACCAATTTGCGTGATTTGTCGGGATCTTCATCGGGTTCGATGCCACATGCCGATAGAAGTGGTAAGCACTCCTTGAGTATACGACCTTTATTGAGCGCAATGACTAGTCCCACGATATCCTCGGTGCGTGACGCATTAGTTACCTCAAAGAGCCAAAAAACCTGCTTCTGACCTGCCTACAGCGCGCGCATCCTACCGCCAGAATCCGCCGATCTCCAGTCGACCAACCTAATCCTAGCCACGCGGGGCTTAGCCTCGACGCTTGTACCAGCTAGGCAGCCAAGTTTTATCGGTTTTGCCTTCTTTCTCCAACTTACGAGCCGCTCGCAGCACCAACGGCATGGAGTAGTTGCCCTCATGGCAAGCATACTCATAGACATCGTCGTTCGTCCGGCGCATTTGCTGGCGTGCAGTCCACGGAACATCGTAGGTCTCTGGGTCTTCAATCGTGTATTCGTACTCGAGCGTATTTTCATCCAACCGGGTAAACCGCTCTGTCAGTACGGCAGCAGCACCCGTCCCAAACGGTGCTGCAAACTGTTTGAAATTTGTCGTTGTTACGACAAAGGTATCACCATCCCAATTGCCGGATGAGTAACCTTTCCAAAATCGCGTACTCGCAGGAATTCCTACCGTGTTGACGCTTGTACTGTTCGTAGGCACGATCCGGTGGTCGTTGACCATTTCGACCTGTATCGCGACATGTGACTGCGACTGCACAATCTGCATAATATTATTATAGGCACCGGATCGCATCGGATTGTTATTGAAACCAATGAGACATCGATCAGTTAAGTTCCTCATTTCCGGTCCAGCAGGGGACTGCGTCTGCATCTCGTAGTAGGGCTTATTGCGCTCCCGGGCGCGGGTCTTCATCGCAGGCATCTGACCACCCGGGGGGTCCACGATCAGGGAGGTTCGTAAGCTGGCGTCTAACTTTGAACCCAATTCCAGGAAACCGGAGTTGTAGCCAACATCCACGTCCGCTTGGCCGTCTAGACCTTCACGAACTTCGCCTTCTGTTGCTAGACGTGCTGCCCGTCCTTCTCGGATGGCTTTTTCATATTCAGCAACCTCTGTCTCAGTCAAGAATTCTTGATCCTTCCATCGCTCAGGTCGGCTGAGCGGTGTGGCTGATTTAAAATCCCAAGTGCCATCTAGGCTCGGTTTACCCCACGTTGTCATTGGCACCTCGGCCGACGCGGCCGGGCTCGAGATCAGGGCCGCGACAAAAAACAGCGCCACAGCACTAATTGCGATGCTTGCTCGGATCATGAATGTCTCCTTAGAACAAATTCTTTACGGTAGGCTCTGACATATTGGCGCCGCGGCGCAGATGCCCATAAACAGCATCCTCCGCCATGGGCACACATTTGTATTCAAGTAACCGAGCACCCGCTTCAACGCGACGATAAAGCGGCATCTTAATTGTCCACGGACGACTAAATACCTCGGCATCTTCGATTGTCACTTCGTAATCAATGTGATCCAGGCCGCGCATAGTGTATCGCTCGGTGACCTTGAGCGCTTCACCATGCCAGGTTCCAGTTGCATCAAGCCACGTATCCGGCATTTGATCCGTGACTTCAACAACCAACGTATCGCCTTCCCAGCGACCAACGGAATACCCCATCCACGATGGCAACTCTGCACGTGTATTGGGTCTATCCAAGTGAATAATGCGACTATTGCTGCCCCATTCGTAAGCAACAAACACTTTGTTTTCGGACTGCACGATATGAAACGGCAGCGGCATATAAGTCTGTCTCGGTATCCCTGGAATAAAGCACTTCACGACGGGATCCCACTCATTCCAAGCAGCACGATACTCAGCTCGCTTTGCCGCCGCTTCCTTTTTATAAGGGATTGGACCATCAACGACATAGCTTTGCCCTGCAGGAATACCACCCAAAGCGCCAAGCACGATCGTCGCTGGTCCTTTGATCGCGTGACCACCTTCAAGATTCCAATGCGCCGTGCCAACGGCTTGCCAGAGCCCATTCAGGTCCACCCTCTGTCTTTGTTCAGGGTCTGCATCGATTGGGGCAACGGCAGTTGCTCCGCAACCGGAAAGACTGACCAACCCCGCTAAAATAACGGCTCTGACCCACCCTCTATCAGCGCGGCCTGTGTCCTCGATTTCAAGTTTGACGGGATCGGCGCCCGTTTCTTGCAGAAACATCTATCTGCCACCCTCGCTTGGATCTGCCCCATCCTTCGGCGCCCCGGTGCCCGAAGAACCCATAAAAATCTGTCGTCCGTCTATAAACGTAATATCCCGACCGCTACCTCTGCACTTAGGGATACAGTCTGGATCTTTGCTCTGGTAACCACGAACAATCACTTCGGTACCGACCTTAAGCACTGTCCGCGTAAGTCCTCCACGCAAGAGCGCGTTCGGGGTGCCTCCTTCCATCATCCAAGGCACGATCGTGTCAGCCTCATCGACGACATCGACATGCACCCAACTATGTGGATTAATCCACTCGACCCGTACGATCGTGCCTTGCACTCGAAAAGGACGATCTGCATCAAACTCAGATGAAAACGCATGGTGACTGTATGTCGACGGTGCGGCTAGAAATAGACTCGAGGCACAAAAGACCCACAACCACCGACCAACCTGATTCGATCTGATCATACCTTCTTCCTTGCGTCCCCAATCAACTACCGGAATGTACAAATCCGGGTACCGGCTGTAAAGAGGCGCTAGCGAATGCGCTGCACCGAGCCACCAAGTTGCTGTAGCTTTTCTTCAATCGTCTCGTAGCCACGATCAATGTGGTAGATGCGGTCAATCACGGTGGTCCCTTCAGCGACTAAAGCTGCGATCACGAGACTGGACGACGCGCGCAAATCTGTTGCCATTACGGGCGCTGCTCTAAGGTTATCGACGCCATGAACAACCGCCATAGAGTGTCCATGGAGTTCGATGTTCGCGCCAAGTCGGTTCATTTCTTGTACATGCATAAACCGGTTTTCAAAAATGTTCTCACGAATCGTTGATGTCCCATCCGCCACTGCATTGATCGCCATGAATTGCGCCTGCATGTCAGTAGGAAATCCTGGATAAGGAGAAGTTTCTATGTCCACCGCCTGGGGGCGTTTCTCAGACATAGTCAGTCTAATGTGATCATCGTCACTGCTGATATCTGCGCCAGCCATCTGCAACTTTTCTAGCACGGAACCAAGCGTATGCCGGTCGGCACCCATCAGAACAACTTCGCCACCGGTTGCCGCCGCCGCGATGAGATAGGTACCCGCTTCGACTCGATCGGGCATGACTCGATAGGCACCGCCTTTGAGTTCAGGGACACCCATGATCGTGATCGTGGATGTGCCGTGACCCGCCACCTGCGCACCCAGGGTGTTCAGAAAATCCCCAAGGTCGACAATTTCGGGCTCGCGCGCGCAATTGTGGAGGCGTGTCTCACCAGTTGCGAGGCACGCCGCCATCATCAAATTCTCGGTGCCGCCTACCGTCACTATATCCATAAAGACATCTGCACCGGATAAGCCGTTTGGCGCTTCGGCTTTTACATATCCATCTTCGACAATAACTTTCGCACCCAGCGCCTCCAGTCCTTTTAGGTGCTGATCTACGGGACGCGAACCAATTGCACATCCACCAGGCAGCGATACCTCGGCCTGGCCGTAACGCGCCACCATCGGTCCTAGTACTAAGAATGACGCACGCATTGTTTTGACCAACTCATAGGGTGCGCGCAGTCGACACAAATCCTTGGCCGATACCTCGACGTTGAGTTTTTCATCGATAACAACGTCGGCACCAAGATGCCCCAACAGTTCGATCATCGTGGTGACGTCATGAAGGTGGGGTGCATTACCTACCAGCACCGGTTCTTTTGCTAACAACGTGCCTGCGAGAATCGGCAGGGTCGAGTTCTTTGCTCCGGATATCCGCAGCCTTCCCGACAACGTCTGCCCACCCGTAATACTGAGTTTATCCAACCGAGGTTGGCCCTTGCGCCTTTATCGTAACCGCGTGCAACGATCCGTCGGCAATAAGGTCTTGGATGCACGCGTAGACCGCTTGTTGTTTCTTAACTCGCGACAGGCCAACAAAGACGTCACTAGTCACTGCAATCGTCGCTCGGTTACCGTCGAGTTCGACCGTGATCGAGGCACCGGGAAAGCCATCAGAGACTCTCTGTACAATTGTTTCCTGCATTTCGATTTATCCACCTCACGTGTCGGGTGCGTTAGGAGTTGTGTTTACTCTGCCTGGAGCTCGATCACCTTGTCGAGCCCAGAAAGCGCGATGATGTTACGTAATTCTTGAGAAAGATTCACAAAAACAATGGACTTGTGCTGGAGAGATGCGTGGCGATGCCATGCTGACAAAATTGCAACGATTACACTATTGGCCTGTTTCAGGGGCGATAAGTCCACTGAAATTTTATCGACGTGCTGAGCCGTGGAGTCAAACTGATCAATTAAATCGTAGCCGTGCTTTTTGGCTGCTTCTGCAGAGTCCCAAGTGACATCAAGCTGGTGAGTGAAAAACGCTTTCACTGCTGGACAAACTTACCGTGCATCGGAGCCTTCACCAGATTCAGAATCATTATTGCCAATCTGATTAGTCCACGCCGCAATAACTCGATCTAGGTCTCGACCATATTTAGGACCTTTCATCGCCGAATCGAATTGCGACTTGTAGTTAAGTCCCAAGTTAATCCCTTCGACCGACACATTGACCAACTGCCAGGTCTCGGACTTCTTACGCATGTCGTACACAATGCTATAAGTCTTGCCTCGCCAATCGATTTCCATCGCGACCAGCGCCTTGTTCAACTCACGCTTGCCGCGCACAGGCACAACGCGCACCTGCCCTCCATGAAACTCAGTGAGAGCAGAGGCGTAAGTTTTCACCAAAGACCACTTAAAGGACTCGGAAAACGTCTCAAACTGCTCGGGACTAGCTTTCTTATACCAGACGCCCATAACGGATCTCGCGAAGCGATCAAAGTCGATTATCGGATCCAACAGTTCCTTCACTTCGGCGTAAAAGCGAACAGGGTTTTCATCGCCAGCCACTCTTTTCGACGAAATCAAATCAAGGACGTCCTTGGTCGCAACGACAACTGCTTCTTCAGCCGACCCTGCTTGCAGGGACTCGGTCAAAACATTCGCCTGACTCCCGAAAGCCAATGTCGCCAGAAAAATACTAGTCAGTACCCGTCTTGTCCGCATTACGACTCTCCTAGATTCGTTAGAAATTCACCAATTAAGTTTTCTAACACAAGCGCTCCCTGCGTATCTGTGATTTCGGCGCCATTCTGTATGAATTCTTCGTCAGCACCAGGCATCAAACTGATGTAACGCGCACCCAAGATACCCTCCGTCAATATTTTAGCAGAAGTATCAGTCGTCAAATTACCTGGCTGACCAAAGATATCCAGCGTAACCACTGCGGTACCCCACTCCATATCTACACCGATATTTTGGATTCTGCCGATAGTAACGCCGGCCATGCTGACCTTGCCGCGCACCCGCAACCCAGCCACGTCATCGAACCGAGCCAAAACCTGGTAATGCTCTTTTTCAGATGCAGCGGTCACGCCTGAAACTTGAATCGCGAGGTATATCACGCTCAACAAGCCTGCAAGCACAAACGCTCCGACACTGATCTCAATCGTTCTTGCGCGCACTAGAAGTCTCCATACATAACAAGCGTCAACAGAAAGTCCGATGCCAGGATGAGCACCGATGAAATGACGACCGTTCGGGTCGTCGACATCGCCATCCCTTCCGCAGTCGGTTCGGAATCATACCCTTGAAAAACCGCAACCCATGTCACCAAGATCGCGAACACAAGGCTTTTGAACATGCCTTTAGCCAGGTCTTCCCACCAATCCACGACATCTTGCATCCCAGACCAAAACCCACCTGCATCAGCGCCAAGCCAATCAATCGCGACAACAACGCCACCATATATGGCGACCGTATTAAAGATTGCCGTCAATATTGGCACGCTAATAATGCCCGCCCAGATTCTCGGAGCAACAATCCGTCTGAGCGGATCAACACCCATCATCTCCATACTGGACAGTTGCTCGGTAGTCTTCATCAGTCCTATTTCAGCCGTGAGAGCCGATCCTGCACGACCCGCAAAAAGTAACGCTGTGACAACCGGGCCCAACTCACGCAACAGCACCAACGCTAAGCCGACACCGACAGCTTCTTGCGCGCCAAATCTGGCAAGCTGCGTGTAGAACTGCAAAGCGAGTACAGCGCCAATGGAAAAAGCCGACAGCACGACGATGACAAGCGAGAGATAGCCGACGTTATAGATCTGTCGGATCAACAAGTTCAGTTCACTTAAGCGAGGCAGCCAGCGCATGGCACTCCACCACAGCGCGGAAGCACGACCCAAGGCCGCCAAAAACTTAAAGGCACGCATACCTATTCTACGGAGAAAGAGAACCATCTAAGTCGCTCTCACGCTTAATCGATACCGGCAACGACATCATATTGATAGTCGTCGGCTGGATAATGGAACGGTACCGGTCCATCTGGTTTACCGTGCATAAACTGCGACACCATTTCTGAATCTGAATCGCGCAGTTCTGCAGGCGTGCCTGAGCCGATCACACGGCCATCGGCAAGAATAAAGATTTGATCGGCTATCCCCACTGTTTCATGAATATCATGGGAGACCAGTAAACTGGTCGTCGCGAGCGCCTGATTCAAATTCTTGATCAGGCTAACCAACACGCCCATCGCGATCGGGTCTTGTCCCGTGAAAGGTTCATCGTACATGATTAGGTTAGGATCCAGTGCAATTGCTCTGGCCAATGCAACTCGTCGAGACATACCACCCGAAAGTTCGGCGGGCATCAAATCCCGCGCGCCTCGCAAGCCGACCGCGTTCAATTTCATCAAAACCAGATCACGAATCAATTCTTCCGAAAGCGACGTATGAACCCGCAGGGGAAACGCCACATTTTCAAAAACTGAGAGGTCTGTGAACAGCGCGGAAGCTTGGAATAGCATGCCAATGTCTTTGCGCAAGGCGAGCAACTCAGTCCGAGACATCCGCACAACGTCCTGCCCGTCGATTAGAATCTGTCCCGCTTCTGGCTTCTCCTGGCCACCAATCAATTTAAGTAATGTTGTCTTGCCCGTACCACTCGGCCCCATGATCGCAGTGATGCTGCCACGCGGAATTGATAGGCTCAGGTCATCAAAGATCAATCGCTCACCGCGCCGGAAAGTTAAGTTTTGAATGTCTATCAAGTTGCCGGACATAATGCTCAATTTTGTTAAGACTTGGCGTCTCTCAGTTAAGTGCAGTCGAATTATAGCACCGCCCATGAATAGAGCTTGAAGGTTCTCACTTGTTCCTT
Organism: Pseudomonadales bacterium; assembly: GCA_029244465.1. Lineage (GTDB taxonomy): Bacteria > Pseudomonadota > Gammaproteobacteria > Pseudomonadales > Azotimanducaceae > UBA4421. The sequence continues at coordinate 4,835 of JAQWQN010000242.1, read as the reverse complement.
GACAAAAACACGGGATAATTGATCTAGTGGCTCGACACAAAATAACCTGCTTTACAAAGTTGGAACCCGCATGCAATGCGTCTAAAGTTCACGATAGAGGACTTCTACTTGAATAATTATGTCAAGATACCTGCATGATTTGGCTGCCAGTGCTATTATTGGCCGTTGGCTTCATCGCGTTAGTTTGGAGCGCTGATCGTTTCCTATCGGCTGCAGCAGCCTGCGCCACGAATCTGGGCATTTCCAAAATGTTGATTGGATTGACGGTCGTTTCTATCGGTACCTCAGCACCGGAAATTCTGGTCGCCGTCTTTGCAGCCATCGATGACAACCCTTTGCTGGCAGTTGGGAATGCGATCGGTTCTAACATCGCAAACATCGGCTTAGTACTCGGCATTACCGCAATCGTGGCGCCGCTGCCTTTTTCCGCACGAGTGCGCAAAACTGAACTACCTTGGCTTCTAGGTGCCACCTTCCTCGCTATAGCACTAATGTTCGACCGCCACCTTTCAGTTCTCAATGGCATTATTCTGCTCGCCGGTTTAACCGTCATTCTTTATCAACTCGTGCGTGGCCAAGACAACCGCGATCAAGAACTTTCTCCCTCCATGCAGGAGGAGCTCAACGAAATCCCAGACATGACCACCTTACAATCCGTTGCCTGGCTGATCTTAGGGCTCATCGTACTGCTCATTTCCGCGCAAATATTGGTCTACGCAGCAACTGAGATCGCGACGACATTGGGCGTGAGTGAAATGATTATTGGCTTAACCATCGTCGCCGTAGGAACCAGTTTGCCCGAGCTCGCGGCAACCATCGGATCAGCGATCAAAGGGCATACAGATATCGCCATCGGCAACGTGGTCGGGTCCAATATTCTGAATATCCTCGCCGTACTGGCTGTTCCCAGCATCATGGCGCCTACTGACATCGACTTTGCCGCTCTCTGGCGCGATTGCGGCATGATGCTGGCACTGACTCTGATGCTGGCTCTGTTTGCTTATGGAATCAATTCGCGGCCGGTGATTACGCGATTCGAAGGCGCAGTGATGCTGATGGCCTGGATCGGATATAACGTGCTACTCGTGCAACAGGCCTAATCAATCATGCCCGCCAAACGTCCCCCCTCAGACCGCCTAGCGCATATCCGCGGCATCGTTCTTGATGTCGATGGCGTGCTCACCGACGGGAAAATTATTTATACCGACGACGGTCACGAGCTCAAACAATTTCATGTGCAAGACGGCGCATCGATCAAACTACTCATGGATCAGGGCGTGTCCATTGCCGTTATCACCGGACGCCGCTCACCCATGGTTGCTCGCCGGACTCGGGAGTTGGGGATTGACTACGTCTCTCAGGGCGCTAAAAGCAAACCCAAGGCGCTCCAGGCACTTATCGCTGATGGTTTTCCCGAGGACAACCTGGCGGCGATTGGCGATGACATTCAAGACCTGGACTTATTTAGCGAACCTATGATCAGTCTGGCCATTACAGTCCCGAATGGGCATCCAGAAGTGCTACGAAAAGCAGATTGGACCACGCAACGGTCTGGCGGCGACGGTGTCGTGGCAGAAATTGCAGAACATATCCTCAAGGCACAATCTCGATGGCCATATTAGGTCCGCTTCGCCCCCTAAACGCAGAGTTACTCAGGCTGCAGCGATCCACAGGCTTATCGTGACTATAAAAACAATTGGCGTCGCCCTTATCACCATCGCCACGGCCTTTCTCTATTGGGCGGCCCAAGAAAGCCAAACTTCCAATCACGATGATCCTGGCGAAGATGCCGCCGAACGTCAGCCTGACGTCTATGGCAAGGAAGTTGAGTACCACGAACTTAACCCGGACGGTACCCTCCACTATCGACTCAACGCCGCCCGTATCGAGCAGTACTACGAACAGAGTTTAACCGAATTGCAGGCACCGCAAGTGCACTTACTGTCCGCAGATCAACCACCATGGGACATCGAGTCGAAGCTCGGCACGATTAAACAAGCAACGACCAGAGGAGGTGCCAAAGAAGATATTGTATTCCTCACGGACGCTGTGGAAATGGTCCAGGTACGCCCTGGCAGTGGCACGATGACGGTGCGCTCAGAAGTCTTTCAGCTATTTCCAGATCGCCAATACGCGCAAACCAATCAAGATGTTATGATCGACACCGAAGTCGGCAGAACTGTCGCTGCCGGAATGGTGGCGAAACTAGACACTGGCATATTGACCCTGTCTTCGGATAGCACACAGAGAGTACACACGATTGTTCTACCTGAGCAGTTCAAAGATTCTTAATAGACCCGCGGTGACATTCCGGCCGCCGGGCAAAAAAGCCTTTACATGGCTGTTGATCCTAACGCTGTGCAGCGGAGCCCAACACGCAATGGCGCTGCAAAATGATGCGGACCAGCCCATCCACATCGAAGGCGACGATGCCGAAATCGATCAGAGTAACGAAACCATTATCTACTCCGGCTCCGTTGAAGTAGTCCAAGGCACACTACGCGTCTTTGGTGAACGTATGGTTGTTAAGGTTAAAGATAACCAAGTGCAACAGATCATTACCGAAGGCGGACCCGCCCGATATCGGCAACGTTTGGAAGATGATCAAGGCGAGGTCGAAGCTGAAGCTGATTCCATCATTTACCACACAAGTGCGGAGCGCATCTATTTAAATGGTGAAGCGACCCTCACGCAGTTGGGCAATACACTTAGCGGTGAGTCAATTCGTTATGACATCGTTAACGGGAAAGTTGACGCCAGTACCGGCGACAAGCCTGGCCGAGTCCGCATGACCTTGGTTCCGGACAGCGCGAGTCAGGCCTCCCCGTGACGGCTGATAGGCCCGCAGCAGCCCGCTTGCAAGCGACAAGTTTACGCAAACAGTACCGCAGCAAGATCGCAGTCGAAGACGTTTCACTCGAAGTTAACAGCGGCGAGATTGTGGGACTGCTAGGCCCCAATGGGGCAGGTAAGACAACTTGTTTTTATATGGTGGTCGGCTTGATCAAAGCCGATGCTGGAGAGATCTTTCTTGATCAGACTGAAATCACCAACGCCTCAGTCCACAAACGCGCACAATCCGGCATTGGTTACTTACCACAAGAAGCCAGTGTGTTTCGAACGTTAACCACCGAGCAGAATTTACTTGCCGTGCTCGAGTTGCGTTCTGACCTCAATAAAGCCCAACGCCGCCAGAGCATGGATGGGCTTCTAGAGGAATTTAATTTGAACGCAGTGCGCAAAAGCCTCGGCCAGAGTCTGTCTGGCGGCGAACGACGACGCTTGGAAATTGCGCGAGCACTCGCTAGCGACCCACGTTTTATCTTACTAGACGAGCCTTTTGCTGGCGTTGACCCCATATCTGTCAATGACATCAAAACGGAAATCCGCGATCTAGCAGCCCGCCAGATTGGTGTGTTGATTACTGACCACAACGTTAAAGACACCCTCGACATCTGCGATCGCGCCTACATCGTGCATGAAGGTCATATTATCGCGGCAGGGCACGCCAACGAAATTTTGGCCAACGAAACTGTACGGCAAGTCTATTTGGGCGAAAGTTTCACGATTTAGACTTCTTTGCGCAAACTGCGTTAACTTCGTCACGTATCTGCCTTCCCGACACCCGTTTTACCGGCCGCCATGTTAGATTGGCACGGTTTTAGAATGGTCGGTTGCAAATGCGCTACTTTCCTGTTTTTTTTGACATATGGGCTGCACTAACCGAGCCAAGACACGCTCGTCAGAAGACCACTTTTGCACGAGGTGATTACAGGCATTTTATACAATCCGCGAATAAGGCCGTCGAGCTTTTATGAAGCAAACGCTCGCCCTAAAACTCGGTCAGCAACTCAATATGACCCCACAGTTGCAACAAGCCATCCGGCTTCTGCAGTTGTCCGCGCTCGACCTTCAAGAAGAGATCCAAGCGACCCTTGAGTCAAACGTGATGCTGGAAGTCTCCGAGGACTCACCAGACGCAGACCTAGATGCGACTCAGCACGAACAGGTACAAGCAGAAATAGCGGAGCGCGCGAGCAGCGCTGCCCCTGACGCTGATGCCGACGCAGAAACGAGCAGTCAACTTCAAGCCCCTATCCGCAACGAACTACCCATAGATAGCGATTGGGAAGCCGTTTATCCAACCAACCTGGCAAGTTCGATCCCCGATGCAGATTACGATCCCTTCGCCACTAAAAGCGCGGCTCAAACGCTCGCGGGTCATCTTTTCTCGCAATTGAATCTGAGCAGAATGGCAAAATCTGATCGAATCATCGCGGAAGCCATTATCGATGGTATCGATAACAATGGCATGCTCACTGTCACCACCGACGACGTCTATGAGAGTCTGACGAACGACAAGCTATTTTTATCTAGCCGGGAGACCTTTGAAAAAGAACACGTACTCGAGGTTTTGGACATCGTGCAGCAGCTTGAACCTGTAGGGGTTGCTGCCCGCGATTTACAGGAGTGCCTTTTGCTACAAATTAAACAATGTTCCGCCGGTACCCCCTGGGTGCATGAAGCAATCATGCTGCTCGAAGATCACATAGATCTACTCGCCAGCAAGGATTACAACACGCTCAAACGCAAAACGCGCATGTCCGCGAGTGACTTGGGTGCGGCAATGAACCTGATCCGGACCCTGGACCCAAGACCCGGCAGTGCCATCGCCGACCAAAGTACCGACTACATCGAACCCGACGTGATTGTGCGCAGGTTTGAGGGTCAATGGGTCGTGGAATTAAACGCCGATATCACGCCCCAGATACGCATCAATGCAGGATATGAAGATCTAGCCACGAACGCGACTCGCAAAGAGGACCGTGATTATC
>JAQWQN010000237.1 GCA_029244465.1 Pseudomonadales bacterium | reverse complement strand
AATGTGACGATTACCAACCCTCATTAACTCGGGTTTCGTTGTTACTCATCAACAGGTCCATCTGATCAAAAAATACCTAGTACGATCCTGCCCGTGGTGCGCAACTACGCCCGTGTCGTCTGCGAGATTCATGCATGAATTCGGCATCTGCGGAGCACCGACCTATTGCCTAGATCGGCTCATCGAATTGACCGAACTCGGCATCCATCGTTTCATCCTGACGGAGGCCCGGAACCTGCTCACCCGTAAAATTTCGTCGCTCGGTCAGCACCAACGCTTGGTGTCGGTTGACGTTGTTCGGGCGAGCCACTACCGCCGCGCACTCTACCTTGTGCGATGGCATTGGTGTGTCTATGCTCACCGTCAGGCGTTTTAACTGATTCCTCCTGTCCCGATCGAGCGGGGTTGGCGTGCAACGAATAAATAGAGGCTTCAAGCAGTACAGTCGTCTGTGGCGTACGCCCGTACGGGCTGAGCGCCCAGACGTTTGTCTAGTAACGCTTTTTTCAAAGAAGATTAATTCCTGAGGTTACCATGCGATCCAAGTTAGTTGAGTCTACGTGCATAGCACTTTTAGCGGTGTTGATTGTTGCGTCCTGCGCGGAGGCGCCGGTCTCAGAACAAGGATCGGTCGCAAGACCGGTCAAAACCGCCCTGATCGGCGGGCCTGCAAGTGCCAGCATACGAAAATTCCCGGGGCGTGTAGAGTCCGCAAAGCGGGCAGACTTGGCTTTCCGAGCGGGTGGGACCATCGCTGCATTGCGCGTGCAGGAAGGCAATACCGTTACACAAAATCAGGTCTTGGCGCGACTCGACCAAGCGGACGTAGAAATTGCATTAGCCGAGCGCCAGGCCAAATGGGACCAAGCCAATAAAGATTACGCCCGTAGCCAGGAATTGGTTGAAGAGGGGGCGATATCGCGTCGCGACTTCGATCAGGTGGAAGCCAATTATAAAACTGCGGATGCGGCGCTCAAGCAGGCCAACTTGAACCTTGAGCAGACCGAACTACGCGCCCCGTTTGACGGTCAGATCGCGCAACGTCATGTTGAAAATTTTGAGGAAGTGGGTCCAGGCCAGAGGATTTATTCAATCATAGATCGGAGCTCACTTGAAATCGAAATCGATGTACCCGAGAACATTATTTTGCTCTTACCCAAACCACAGGAAACGGAAGATGGGCGCCAACGGGTAAACGCGTGGGCATCCTTTGATGCAGATTCGAACCGCCAATTTCCGTTGCAATTTAAAGAAGCAGCCACGCGCGCAGACGCCCAAACGCAGACCTTCGCGGTCACCTTTTCGCTGACGGCACCAAACGAGGTCACTGTGCTACCGGGCATGACGGCCAATGTGACAGTGGACGCGCCGGCGATGTCTGGTGAGCGCTCGGTCTATAACGTCCCTCTGAGCGCCGTCACGGGTGATCCCGAATTGTCGCCCCGAGTGTGGATAGTGGATGAAAACTCCATGACCGTGCATGGTCGCGCCGTTCAGGTCGGGCGGATGACAGGTAATGCGATCGAGTTGGTGGCCGGCATAGAACCTGGTTTGCGCATTGTGACGGCTGGCGCCGCCTTCCTGGACGAGGGCATGGCGGTATCGATCCTCCCGCAGACGGAACAGGCGACGACACTTGATCAATCCCCGGCGCGCTAACACCCACGAAGGCAGGTAGACATAGATATGAACATCGGCGCTTATTCAGTCGAAAACAAAGTTATTTCCTGGCTTGTTGTCGTGGTCTTTCTGGCCGGCGGCCTTTGGGGTTTTCAGCAAATCGGTAAACTCGAAGACCCTAGTTTTACAATAAAGATAGCAAAAGTGATTACCCTTTACCCAGGGGCCTCGGCACAGCAGGTGCAAGATGAAGTCACGTATCACATCGAAGAAGCGATGCAGTTGATGGGCCAGCTCAAGCGTATTCCGATGTCAATTTCGCGCCCGGGCATGTCGGATTTAACAATAGAGTTCAAGGATCAATATCGCGCCGAAGATTTCCCGAACATTTACGACGAGTTGCGGCGAAAATTGCAGGATATGCGAGCAAAGCTACCTCCAGGCGTGATTGGTCCCATGGTGGTTGATGATTTTGGTGATGTTTATGGTGTCTATCTCGCTCTGGTGGGACCGGACTATAGTTATCGGGACTTGAAAGACGCGGCTGACCAGCTTAAGCAGCAAGTCGCTTTAGTCCCTGGCGTTAAGAAAGTGGCCATTGGTGGTGAGCGCAAAGAAGTGGTCTATCTTGAGCTTTCACGCACCCGGTTGGCTGAACTGGGCATTTCAGTGCAGAAAATAAGTAGCGTTTTACAGTCACAGAATGTGGTTGCAGATGCTGGCCATGTGGCGGTAAATGGTCGCTATCTACGCATCGAGCCTAGTGGTGAGTTTGCCTCTGTGCAATCCATGGGAGACGTACTTATCGGTTCAGATGAACGCCGGCTCGTCTACCTCAAAGATGTCGCCACAATTCGGCGTGCCTACGAAGAAGTCCCCCAAAAAATGATTTACTTCAATGGCGCTCCAGCGCTGACGCTGGGCATTTCCATGCAGTCGGGAGAAAATGTGGTGGCGGTAGGCGACGTGTTACTGGCTCGGTTCAAAGAATTAGCCAGTACGGTCCCGGTAGGTATGGATCTAAAAGTAATTTATAACCAACCGGCAGAGGTCGATAAATCAGTGTCCGGATTCGTCGTCAGCGTTGGGCAGGCGATTGCGATCGTTATTGTCGTACTGTTGGCTTTCATGGGACTGCGCACTGGCATGATCATAGGCGCGGTGTTACTGATAACCGTCTCCGGTACTTTGTTTTTCATGAACCTGTATGGCATTGAACTGCAGCGGATTTCTCTCGGCGCACTTGTGATCGCACTTGGCATGCTGGTCGATAACGCCATTGTCGTGGCGGAAGGTATGCTGATTCGCATCAGGGCAGGTATGGACGCGACCAAAGCCGCGGGGGAGGTGGTCGCGAAAACGATGTGGCCCCTACTGGGCGGCACAGTAATTGGCATCCTGGCATTTTCCGCAATCGGCTTGTCGACTGATAACACTGGCGAATTCGCAAGTTCGTTGTACTATGTGATTTTGATTTCGTTGTCCCTGTCCTGGGTAACAGCGGTCAGCACAACGCCGCTACTTTGCGCGATGTTCCTCAAAGCGGACAGTAACGCGGCCGAGGCGGGCAATCCGTATGATAAGGGCCTTTTCAAAGCCTTCCGGGGGTTCTTGAAAAGCGTTATCCGTTATCGAGTACTTGCAGTGATGTCGGTCGTAACCTTGTTCGGCCTGTCTATTTTCGGATTCGGATTCATCAAGAACGCGTTTTTTCCTGATTCCAACACGCCCATCTTTTTCGTTGATATATGGGAGCCAGAGGGCACCGATATTCGCACAACAGGTGCTGATGCATTGGCTATTGCCGCTTACCTAAACGAACAGGAAGGGGTGCATTCAACGTTGTCGCTGGTCGGCGGTGGGGACGCGCGGTTTGCACTGACCTATTCACCCAAAGAATCCAGTCCCGGATATGCGCAAATTCTAGTGAAGACCGAAATGCTAGAACAAATTGGACCGATCTGGGAAGACGTCGAGCAGCACATCAAAGCCCAGTTCCCGCAAGTCCAGCCGATTATTAATGCCTTTCGCATTGGTCCCGGTAGAGACAGCAAAATAGAAGCGCGCTTCCATGGACCAGACCCTGCCGTGCTGCGGGCGTTGTCTGCTCAAGCGAAAGCGATTATGCGCACAGATCCTGCGGCCAAGGAGATTAATGATGACTGGCGACAGCCGGTGGCGTTAGTCAGGCCTGTCATCAATGAAGCCGTCGCGCGTCAATTGGGTATCAACCGTGAGGACGTTGCGTCTGCCTTAAAGGGTGCCTATGAAGGCCAGGACGTTGGCTTGTATCGCGACGGCATTAGGAAATTACCCATCCGTCTCAGATTGCCCCCAGACGAGCGAGCCGACGTGGCCAATATGCAGGATATACGTGTTTGGTCTCCGGCCTTGCGAGCGTCGGTCCCGATTTCTCAGGTCGTCACCCGGTTTGATACTGAATTTGAAAACACCATTATACGTGGGCGTAATCGTATCCAGACCATTATCGCTGCGTGTAACTCAACTGAAGAACTGGCAACGCCCTTGTTCAATCGGCTGCGGCCTCAGATTGAGCAAATAACGTTGCCATCTGGCTACGAGATGAGTTGGGGAGGAGAATACGAAGATTCAGCAAATGCTCAGGCCGGCTTGTTTAAAGTACTACCGGTCGGATTTCTGCTGATGATTTTAACGAGCATCCTTTTGTTCGGAAAGCTACGTCAGCCATTGATCATCTGGTTAACCGTGCCGTTAGCCGTTGTGGGGATAACCGCCGGCTTACTCGGGTTTGATGGCGCGTTTGACTTTATGTCTATCCTCGGCGCCTTAAGTTTGATTGGTTTGTTGATCAAAAACGCGATCGTCTTGATCGAGGAAATTGATCAACAGATAGCGGATGACATTGACCCGTTGACTGCGATTCTAGACAGCACAGTCAGCCGCCTGCGTCCGGTTTTGATGGCGGCATCGACTACTATTCTTGGTCTCATACCCCTACTGCAAGACGTATTTTTCGTCAACATGTCGATCACCATCATGGTGGGCTTAGGATTTGCGACCCTTCTGACACTGCTGTTCGTGCCTGTGCTCTACTCAATGATGTTCAAGATTCGCTACCGCGCAGATGCCTGATCGGAGGTCAGCCGCGCATGGTCTGCCTGGTGGTATATAAACCCACGAGGCGGGCAACCATGATGGCAATAAAAAGTTGCCCAAAGATCGCCTCCATATAAGTAAATGTCCCAACCACAACGTTGTTGGGGGTTATATCGCCGTACCCCAGTGTGGTAAGCGTCACAAAGCTGAAATAAACGAAGCCATACAGTTGGTCGCGGAGGGGTTGATCCATAAACTTGCCGACAAACGCATGATGATCGTATATCGCGACAGCGGCATACAGGAAAGCGAAAAATAGGCCGATCAAGATATAGAAGTTAATCGCGGTCCATAGCGTTTGTGTATTCACCTCCGAATTCACTTCCATTAATTGTCGTCCGACCTGCCTCGCCATGAGGCCGAAAAAAAGAACGCCAAAAGCCGTTGCAATGACTGCCGCGTCGGCAAATAAATAAGACATCAGGCCGCTGCTGAGAACTAACAACGCCAAACCACAGGTCAACCATAATTCGGCTCGGGTGCGGCTGGCTGAAAGCGGGCCGGTGATAAATACCGCTGATAGCACAGCGTACATCAGCAGTCTTCCCCATGGCGTTGACTCACTGCCGACCAGCGGACCGGTGAGCATGAACAGCACAAGTGCTGCACACAGAAGGTTGGGTTTGCCAAAGCTTTGCAGGCCATACCGGTGCGCAATATTATTCAAAATCGACTCCCTTTAACCGGCACTTTTTAATAGATGGGAACTATAACCACCTTTTTCACGCCGAGCTAAAATTATCAATCATGCTTTTTTTCATTTCGAAACAGTGGCGCCCTGTGTCGGTCGAAACTCCGTTCGCGCGGTTCGACAAGTTCGCGGGGCGAGAGGCGAGAGCGCAGCATTAATCGGGCACGTGCGCCCGCTAAGGCGTAAGATAACAAGCAAGCAGGCGACCGTTTCGCACTGTGCACGTGCGCTCAAGGTTTACGCCCGGTAATGCGACCGGTAGACCCGCGGCTCTTCCACGCCAAACTGTAGATAAAGGATTTAGGAGAAAGAAGGTGAACACCTATTCAAGGGTATTAGTGATTGCATTACTGCTGACCGGCTGCGCCGCTGAGCCAGTCAACTATCAGGAAGATTTCAACACCAGCGAAGACTTCAGCCAGTTCAAACGTTATAGCTGGCACTCACCCAATATTCACAATACGGCGACTAAACAGTACTTGGCGAGTGACATCGTCCATGAACGTATACATGAGGACATCGACCAGCAGTTAAGCGCCAAAGGATTCGTGCAATCGAGCACTGCGGAAGCTGATTTTTTTGTAAATTTCACCGTCACGGTTTCAGAAGACATGGAAGTTCATAAATACAACACCTATGAAACACCTGTCGGATTTTGGGGCAACAACGGGTATTACGGTCATCGAGGAAATTTTGCTTCGCCCTACCGATATTACAGCTCCGCGTACGCTCCCGTTAGAAGCGAAACACATGAACGTTACGAATTTCATAAAGTCGGCACGCTGGTGATCGATATCGTCAATGCAGAAAACGGCCGTCTCAGTTGGCGCGGCACCGCAGAAGGCAGCCTGGACAAGGCTAAAGTCTCAGCGCAGGAACGCGATAAAACATTGCTCGTCATCATTGAGAACACCCTGCATGACTTTCCGCCCCAGGCGACCGCGGCAGAATAATTGCTCGGCGACCTTACCGAATCGGTGAGGCCGTATGGCCTCATCGTGGTGCTAGGAATGCGTCAGCCTCGCAGCACCATTTGTTACCGGGGCGCGGTCGGATTGTCGCGGAGCGGGGTTCAATACGGGGCATACTGTCTGCCCGACGTTGAGACTAGACATTGTAATGGCGATTTCAAGCAGCCAGCCGCGCACCGAAACAGTACCGATAGCTCAATATCAGTCGCTCACTCGCGGTTGACGTGCGCTGCCTATTCAACCCCCACAATCTGAGCGAACAGAACTCCTATCGAGCAGGTTTTAGACGTGCATAGTGCCACACCGAAGCATCGATGCGGCACGGCTCGTGGCCCTTATCGGGTATCGAGCTGACAGAGCACCCGCTGGTGATGCATCGCTCTCAATCCTCCAACTCGAGTTCGAACGCTGTCATCGAACCTTCCGACCAAATGCCTTCGACTTCAACTACGGAAACACCCGGCTCCAACGCCTCGAGCAAGCTTGCCAGCGTCTCGCCTTCTGGCACGCTGGTCTGATCGTCGACAATCACTGCGAACCCAGCAACCGTGAGCACGTCTACAGTGATTGCACTGAGAGGACCTTCTATTTCTACAAGATCAGACGCATCTTCCCGCTCGATACGCACAGCGATGAAGTCACCTGTATCGCTCTCGTAGACCTTGACTTCAAGCCATTCATTTTCCGCAATATCCGTGATATCGAAATACGTATCATCAATTTCACTGGCATCTTCGAACTGCGTCTGTTCGGTGACCCGTATCTCCCGACCAAGCAGAGAAATGGTCCACTCACCGGAATCGGCATCCTGTGCCGGCAGAGCGTCGAGCGGCGCTTTGATTTCGATGTCAGACTCGATCTTGAACTTCACTTCGTTCACAACAAGTTGCCCGGCAGCGTTGAGCGCGCCTTCTACTTCAACCTTCGCACCGTCGATTAGGTCCTCTTCCGAGCCGTACTCGAATGTCACATCGTCCGCGAGCACGATTTCAAAATCGTTTAATATGAAGGCGCTGCCGTCGACAACCGAGAGATAACCTTCGGCTTCAAACTCATTCCCTTCATCGCCATCGTCGTAGGGATTGTTGTCTTTGTATTCGACACTCGTCGCCACCAATTCATCGTCTGAGTTGAACGATTGTCCCTCCACCTCAACATAATCCGCTTCCGCAATATCTCTGCCATCGAAGTCATCAAATGAAGCGCTTGCATAATTGACAGTCATCGCTTGAATCATAAAAGTGTTTGTGCCGGTATCGAGGTTTTCAACTTTGCCGTAGATTTCAACTTCGCCATCATCTACTTCAACCTCGATACGGGTGGCAACGTAGCCGTCCGCAACTGCGAAAGCACTGATTTCAACATAGTCACCCTCATTCAGGTCGCCGATGTTCTGGTTGGCTAGTTCGTCGTCAAATAACGTGTCGTCGTTAATCTCAACCCGCAAGCCGTGCACCAAAATATAGTCGACACCCACTTCTGTGATGAGCCCTTCCAGCTCAGCGTCAAACTCCATCGAATCACACCGGGCGACGCCCTCGTCGTCAGTACTTCCCTGAACTTCGACAATGTTGCCCACTTCGAGTTGCGATTCATCTCCCGGTTCATCATCAATGGTGAATTCGCAATCATCGGTTTCCCATTTAACCCCGTTGACGAAGACGGAGCCGAAGCCCGTAACGGTACCCTTGGCGACCCGTTGGGTTGAACTGTCTGGGACTGCGGCAATAGGTGCTGGTGATGGATTGCTGGATGACCCACCACCACCACACGCCGTTAATAGGCCCGCAATGAGCGTTGCGCCCCACAGTCTCGTGATTTGTGAATAGCTCATCAAAAGCCCTCAATACTTGGTTTAACTGCAGGTTAGCACCAGCGCTTACTCGCTGTTGACACGAACCACGCATATGTGAAGCATGCCTTGTTTTTGATGCGGCCCAGTTCGCAGAACCTCAGGAATAAGTCGCGCTCTTTCAGTGCACCGCTAGAGGCTGTGACGAGAGCGCCAACGTGGTCGACAGGCACTTCACATCATCCTCTCGAGGTCACACCGACGTATGCACCGGATTAGATCGGTTTCGAGTTTCCATTGCAGCCAGAATTGGGAAGCGATTAACGCAGCCATTTCGGACCAGATGACCACCTTGAAGCGCTGGCAAGAGCGACGTTGGATAAACACCATTCAACCCAAACACCACGCTCTATGTTACGGTCACCAATTGCCAGATTTTAGCTTTTTCGCTCTGGCTAAACGCGTAAACAGACGTTTTCGGGACCTATTTTTCACCCTGCTGGTGCTCAAAAATCGATTTCGCCCCAACTTTAGACCAATCCGGTGGCATCAATACAGGCCGTGGATCGAAACGGGCCCAACGAGCAGGGCCTCCCGCGACGAACGCCTCAGAGTGTTTACCGCCTTGGGTAAGGTTAGTAATTGGTAGGGCATCGGCACGGCTATAAGCACACAACAGCAATGGTCTTGGATTTGGGCTCATATTTGGTGGCGAGCCGTGAATCGAGCGACAATTATGAACTGTAATCGTCCCCGCGCGCCCACCCAGGTAGGCCGCCCGCGCTACATCCACCTTTGACAAATCCGCGTCTCTAATATTGCCGGTCCAGGAGCCAGCCTGATCGTAGAGATCGAACAATTGGCCCTCATTACTCTCCGGTACGACACCCATAGGTGCCATTTCATCGCTAACATCCTCCAAGTCGACACCCAGTGTTAGAACATCGTAATTTGTATGAGGCCAGAACTGAATGTCCTGATGCCACTTCACCTCCTCACCACCACCACTCCACTTAAAGTTCAGTTTGGAGTGATGGAACTTTACATCCTCGCCGAGAAGGTCCTGCGCGATTGCCACAAACGGTCCTTCACTCGCGAATGCCCAATACTCATCGTCAATATCGACCGGTGAGTTCAAACGACGGATACGAGGCGCGGCAGACGTATGATCTGGTTCCAAATCAAACCTTTTGTCCTTTACCCCGTCCGGACCAATGCTACGATGGTCGAGCGTTCGACTAATGTCGACATACCCTGCGGTTACTGCGCGCAAGCGAGTCAGCCACGCGTCGTCAACCAAGCCCGGGATCCCCAGATAACCATTGAGGAAATAATTTTCTCGCTGTGCCTGACTTAACACCTTTGCTGGTGTCTCTAAAACCTCAATCGCTAACATCCTGTTCCCCTTGTACTCACGCTCCGAACACTTAACCCCATTGCCCTGCGCCTACCCTCTCAGCGCCCACGCTTTCAGCGCCTACGCTCTCAGCGCCTACGCTCTCAGCGCCTACGCTCTCAGCACCTACGCTCTCAGCACCTACGCTGTGGTGCCCTCACTCAAGCCCCAATACCCGTCGGTTCATTTCGCCATCAACCCCACTCGCGGCAAAATCATCAAACGCTTTGTCCGTCACCCGGATAACGTGATCACGGATGAACTGTGCGCCTTCTCTTGCGCCATCTTCTTGGTGCTTCAAACAACACTCCCATTCGAGCACAGCCCAACCGTCAAAGTCATATGCCGCAAGCTTCGAAAAGATGCGCTTAAAATCCGTTTGACCATCCCCTAACGAACGGAATCTTCCAGGTCGATCTAGCCAATCTTGATAACCGCCATAGATACCGGAGCGACCCGAAGGGTTGAACTCTGCATCTTTGACGTGAAACATTTTGATCCTTTCATGATAGATATCAATAAAGCTTAAATAGTCCAGTTGCTGCAGGACA
>JAQWQN010000225.1 GCA_029244465.1 Pseudomonadales bacterium | reverse complement strand
CGATCTTCTTTTCGGTCAGCAACATGCCGCCTTCGGGCAACGGCGCGATGGAGAACGGCAACGCGTCTAAGCCGTGCGCGATTACTTTAAGATTGAAAGCGTGTTTCTCGGTTGTGTAAGTGTCGGTAGGCACGACGAACGCCGTATCATAGTTGAAGCTGGCGTAACTAAATCCGGCACGCGTTTCGGAGATGTAGAGGGCTATTGCCTTGATGTCCTCTGCAGAGAGCGTCTGCGACCAAACAGGCATACCTTTGTTGGGGTTGCCGTTACTGATACTGGCAATCAAGTCGGTGACGGAGTCTCCGTTGTTCAGGTCGCCAACCAACGGTGTGCCTTGGGCGGCGCCACGTAAGTCCGCGCCGTGGCACACTGCGCATTGATCCAAATAAGCTTTCGCGTAGCGATTAAGCGGTGCGTTCGGATCAGACTCTGTGCTCGTGTTTTCAGCAGCATGCGCGATGGTTATCGCCGCAAAAAAGAACAGTGCAATCAGTTTATCACCCATCGAACCTCCCCTAATCCCATTTGTATGGAACTCTATGATGGACATGCTCGAGTATCAACTCAGCATTTAGTGACAAGCGAGAGTGCGATCTAAGTCTTTGACGAGACTCAAGCCTAACGATGATATGGTCTGGCGAGACGAATCCAAATGGCCAGCAGCTTCGGTGTAATTAATCATTTAGACCGGTAATGGTTAAGGTGAGGGCTCGCAAGGCCGGTATGGGGTGCGGCCTGTCGCACTTGAATTTGTCGTTGGAAATAGGGGTTAAGAACGGGGAGATTGTCACCCGGGCTTTGTCAGGTTTAGGCGTTTTAATAAAACTCGATGAAGGCCGAGCGCAAAAAGAATGGAGGCGTCTATCGCGCGCGCGGTGGGGCTGACCATTAACTTCCTTTTGGTGCTGGCGTAGAGGATTTGCGCAATACGCGCAGGCAATCGGAACGCGAATCTGATTGAGCGTGATGCTATCGGGTATTCCGGTAGTGCCAACAAACCATAGTTGCTGCGTTAGTCTCTTTGTTTATAATGTTTTGGAGGTTTGCCCATGTTCAACCTGAAGAATGTTGCAGCAGCGTTAGTCGTTCCGTTGCTCTGTTCCGCGACGGCATGGGCCGCTCCTGATGAATTTAACATCACATTAGGGGTCGTCGGCGCCGATCCTGACGTCGGGAAAATCATGGCCAGCTTATACGATTCCGCGGAATCGTATATGGAGGATTCCCTAGTCGACATCGCTACCGATGTGGACGAGCACGGCTCTGTGCGACTGAATTTGGGAAGCCATGCGCCGGGTCAGTTCGCAATCGTGATATTTTATGACAAGAACGAGAATGGCAAGCTGGACACGAATTTCATTGGTATACCGAAAGAGAAAGTGGGTTTTTAGAATAATGCCAAAGGCAGGTTTGGACCGGCCAAGTGGGCTGATGCGCGATTCTTGTTGGAACGGGCGAGTCTGCAAGTTGAGATTGAACTTATTCAGGTTTCGAAGAACTAGTCGGTCTTAGTGGTCCTTGCTGCTGGCGCAGAAACTGAACGATGCGGTCGTAAATCACTACAGTTGTCTGCCACGAATTGCCACCACTCGGATTCACGAATTGAATCAGCACAGCATCGATGTTCTTGAGATAGCGTGCGATACTCCAATAGCCGGTCTGCAAGCCAGTGTCTACGTATTCAGAAACAGATGAATAGATTGCCTGCTCCTCATCGTCGAAGAATGAGCCCTGATTCAAAGCTCGGAGGAATTGATCCGTGTCTTCTGCCTCGGTGAACTTGGATGCGTCGGGGACACTATGCGCTCGCGACGTAAAATCCAGACCCTATTCCACGTCGTAGCCACTGGAGGCTTGTGTTAGATCAATATCAGTTAAGGATGCGAATCTGTTCCGCACTTGTGAATGCTAACCAGTGTCGTTATATCTCTCCTTTTTATTTAAATACAACGTATACTAGCCGTTAGAAGATTTTGGGGCAGGGGGTGAGCGGCTATGGCGACGACAACAAACGTATCGAGTGAAGCCCTGTTAAAGCAGATCTTGCGTGCTCCTAAGGTGGCTATGCCCACTATGCTGCTGGGCGTCGGACTTCTGACCGGCATTGTCGCGACCTGGTACTTCGCGCTCCAGGGGGTACTACCCCTTTGGCAGGGCTGTATCATCAATGGTGTGCTCGCCTATTGGATTTTCAGTGTTGCGCATGATGGCATTCACCGCGCAATCTCCAGTATCTCATGGCTGAATGAGACAGTCGGTGGCATTGGGCTTTTTTTCTTGCTGCCTTACGCGCCTATGCCGGTTGCGCGCTGGATCCATTTGCAACATCACCGTTTTACCAACGCTGAGGCCGATCCGGACCGGTTCACGCATGATTCTCCAGCGTGGCAAATTCCGATTCGCTGGTCCAACTTTGACCTTTACTACCTGGTTTATTTCGCCAAGCATGGGGGCAAGGTTCGCGACAAACATCTTGCGTTGGTGCTGGGCTATGTGGCTGCAGTGGTAGCCGTGGTTGTCGTTGCCAGCGTTGCCGGCTATGGCTATGAAATACTCATGTTGTGGCTGCTGCCAACGCGAATCGCGTTGTTTCTGGTGGCATCGGTGTTTGTGTTTCTGCCGCATTATCCCGGGGTTGTAACGCAAGAAGAAGATCCTTTTATGGCGTCCACCATGCGGGTCGGGTGGGAGTGGTTATTGACGCCTCTATTGGTCTATCAGAACTACCACCTGATTCATCACCTGTATCCGACTGTGCCTTTCTACCGAATACATGACGTCTGGTATCTCCAGTACGACGAGCTACGGGCGGGCAATGTGAGTTACCAACAGGCGTTTGCACTGGCGCCAGAAAACCTGTCAAGGCACCTCACCTATCATCAGTCCTAGTTAAACTTTGTCGAGCCACGGCCTGCTGATGCGCTACTAGCCCGGCTGCTGCTTCCGCAGCCGTTGGAAACAATGTCTGCAGCAAATACACCGGTGAAACGACCCTTGGCCATGGAGGCTGAATCTGTGAGCAGGAAAGGAAGATAAGGGAGTTGAAAAACTACCTATCGGTTGGTAGGCTCGACGGAAAATACACACAAAGAGAAGTTTGATGAAGAATGCCACCACGAAGGCAACGCTGCGAGTAATGGTGCTTGTCGCAGTGCTGACTCCCTTGTCCGGTGCATACGCGGCGAATGCTGAAAAAGCAATCCCACGCTACCTCGACACTTCGCGAGATGTTCAAAACGAAGAGATCGACGTCACTCTGTTTCGAGGCGCGGCAAACAATTCGTATTTCGAAGTCTACTGGAAAGCGGTTCCTGAGGAAGGTGCTGAAAAGGTGGAGATGGAGGCGCGTGCGGTTAACCTCCGGCCTGAGCGTGATGTCACGCTGCACGTCGAAATCTACAACCCCAATGGCACCATTCCGTTGATTGTGACGCCGGGGGGTAATGGTGACACGGAAGGCTTTCGCGGGTTTGCGAAAAATGTAGCAGCTGCTGCTCCCGAGTTTAAAGTGATTATTTACGATCGGCGCAATCTAGGCCTGTCACAAGTGACGTTTGGTAGCGAGCCGCAAATGGTTGAAGAAGGAGAAGATCTACACGTGCTGATCGACCGTCTTGGTGTAGCCCCAACCGCCCTTTATGGCATGTCCTCTGGCGCTCGCTCCAACATGGTGTTGGCATCACGCTATCCGGATGATATTGCTGCCTTAGTGATTGCGCCACTCACTGGGGGCCCGTATGCAGCAGCGCGGTTATCAGAAGATTACTTTTTTAAATATCTGCCCGAGAAGAAACTCACGACTAGGCGACACATCGATGGTTTGCCCCTAACAACAATGGAAGCGGTAGCGAAAACTGATCTATGGCGCGGCTACCTGGCGCGCAACACAGAGGAGAATCGGGAACGCTTCTTTAGTGCCGACATCGCCGATTTCCTCGCGGCAATGAAAACCACTGGAGAACATTTGCAAGCGACTCGCTACCAAACAGCGCTGGGTATGGAAGACCAAGAACTGGCTGCGCTCAATGTGCCGGCTGTATTGATTCTTCACCATGACCAATACAGCGACAATTTGCATCCGATCACGAATACAAGGGCCGCAACGACGCTGCTTGCGAACTCTTCGTTCAAGTTTGCTCCGCTCCTTCCCGAGATACTCGAGGCTCTGCTACCCTTCGTAGAGGAACATACGCCCAAGCTGAAAAATGAGTGATACCGCCAGTAAAATTCTCGATGTAGGCCAAGAGCTGATCCAGACCCGTGGCTATTCATCGATGAGTTTTCAAGATATCGCGGTACAGGTAGGGATTAAAAAGCCGAGCGTGATTCACCATTTCGCGAGCAAATCGGATTTGGGTGTAGCCATTGTCCGGCGCTACCGCGACACGTTTGCCACTCAGCTTCAGGCGATTGAAGAAGATCCAAATAAAACCGCTTGGGAAGCTCTGGCATTTTATTTCTCGCCCTACCAGCACTTCGCTCAGGCAGCTGATAGGGTCTGTCTGTGCGGCGCGCTGGCCGGGGAAATTCCAGCATTGCCAGAGGCTATGCGTGCGGAAGTTAAGCAGTTCATGGAGCATCACCAGAGTTGGCTCGAGCGTATTTTGCAACGTGGCCGTAGCAACGGTGAATTAACTTTTAGCGAAACACCGACTCGCCTTGCACGACTCTTTTTTAACACGCTGCAAGGCACGTTGCTGGTCAAGCGCTCAACAGACGATCTCAGTCAGCTAGAAGATGTGATCCGTACCATTAAACGCATGTTAAAAGAATAAGCTCTCGAGGAGATTACGCATCTAAATCGACATGAAGATCTCACCTATACCTAGCTCGCAACCGCGTTTGTTGTGCTGGTTGCGAGCGTTATCGCGCCCGGCACTGGTTGGGATCGGAGAACACGACAGTGCGTGTCTGCCTAGCGCCCTAGACGTGTTGGCGTTTAAGGTTTCTGATGATCGGCAGATCACTATCGCCAATGGGCCTCCTTTGCCTCATATAGGCCAACCTGAAGAACTCGAGAAAATGATTGAGAGCCTTGTTGAGTCGGTTGTGCAATGAGGACAGTCGATGTTTGGGATCCGTTGGTGCGACTGACTCACTGGAGCCTAATGCTCAGCTTTGTGGGCGCTTATTGGTTCGGTGGAGATTGGTTGGGTTTACATGCGCAGTTTGGTTACATCGTCATACTGCTGGTCGGGTTTCGACTTGTTTGGGGGATTGTGGGTACTGAATATGCGCGATTCAGGAGTTTTTGGCCGAGCGTGAAAGGGCTTGGGGCGTACTGTAAATCACTCGCTCGAAGGAAGGCGCTCGTCCATGTAGGACACGATCCACTCGGCAGCCTGATGATCTATATCCTGCTGGTGTCACTCTTGGTGACAACGGGTAGCGGCGTTACGTTATTTGCGATGGAAGCTCGTGGACCCCTCGCAGGTACGTTTGTCGCTGCATGGCCTGGAGCTTGGGTCGAATTGATTCACCACCTGGCATCTGATGTAACCCTGGTTTTGGTGATCACCCATGTTTGCGGCGTGCTGATGATGGCAAAGGTTCAGCGTCAGGCCCTCATTCGTGCAATGTTCAGCGGGCAGAAACGGGTCCCATAGTGCGTATTTTTTTCTTCTCCTTCCTATGGTTTTCGTTGCCGTGTTATGCGGCTGACGTGCTGGATGATTACTTGGTAGTTCTCGCAGAATCCGCAGAAAGTCTACCTTTTACTGCGACGCGTGGAGAGCGCATTTGGTATCGTCAAGCAGATGGTCGAAGCTGTACCAGTTGTCATATGGACTCTCCGAAAGGTAAGGGGCGACATCAAAAAACGGGAAAAGTGATTGAGGCGATGGCACCGAGTATCAATTCGCTCAGGTTGACCGAGCTTAAGAAAATGAAGAAATGGCTATTACGCAATTGTAAGTGGACCTTCGGTCGTGAGTGTACAGCGCAAGAAAAAGGTGATGTGCTTGTGTGGTTGCGTAGTCAATAAGAGAGGTTGGAATGACGTTAATACAAAAGATGACCGGCTGGGGATTGTTCCTGCCGATTCTTGTATTTGCCTTCTACGGCGTTGTGCAAGAAGTGCAGGCCGGCAACTTTCGTTACATTCGTGATCAGACCTATATCGAAGAGTGTGGCGCCTGTCACTTCGCCTACCCACCGCAACTACTACCGCCATTGACTTGGACCGCGATCATGGCTGGATTGGACGAACACTTCGGTGAAAACGCTGAACTTGATGCTGAGACGTCCACTCAAATCTTACAGTATCTGCACATCCATGGTTTAGGGGTCGCACCGGCATCGCGGATGAGCAAGATGATGCGCAATATTCCCGATGAACCGCCTCTGAGAATTACGGAGTTTCCGGCATTCAAGGATGCTCATGCGGTGGTTGCGGAACAGCTTGAACTGACCGCTCTTGAAGCTGGTTTTTTAAGTCCCTGTGCGGACTGCCATAGGTTGGCGAATTCGGGCATTTTTGATAAAGAGCTTTTACACCCTGGTTATGGGCCGGCAAACTGGGGCGGCACTAAGTCTGAATAATTGTGTCGAGTTGCCGGTTGACTAACTGTTTGTTCGAGAGGCAACCAAGTCTTGCATGCCGTCCCATTCACACCAGTGATTGCAGAGGTTATCGATGGTGGTTCGCCACGGGTTGTAATCCTCTGGGTATTCGAGAAATTGCCCAAAATAGCCGCGATCCGGGTGATCACTAACCCCGTGCGCCACACGCCGAGTGCCTTCGTTAGGGTTGCCTTCGCGAAGACGCCGGACCCGAAAGTAAATGTTCATGCGCGGATTTGGGCCTAAATTGGGCGTTGCTGTGTGAGGCAACGAATGCAGCGCAATGATCGCGTCACCAGCACGAAGATTTATCGGGGTTAGCTCAGGCCATGGCCACGATTTGGTGGCAGTGCCGGTAGCGGCACGCTCTTCTGCAAGCTTGCGGATACGGTCGGGCAGTCCGTTGTTGTAGGGGCGGCCTTTCTTGTCGATTTTAATCCGTGGCCACTGGTAGCCTTCTGGCCCGACGATGTTGCCTCTGTCGCGTTGTTCCTGAAAGCACGCTTCAACTTCTTCATGAAGACCCTTGAGCACGGCAAATTGACCATTCCCTGGTTCGAGCTGATCGTTTAGGGCAACCCCGACGAGCGTGGTATAGCCGCCATAGGATAATGTTCGTTCAGGATCCATCCACAGTAGACCATCGTTAGTACCTCGACGTTCGTCATTGTTGCCAAAGTATCGTTCAGCATCAAAAGGACGACCGGTCGCCGCGTCGATCCCGGCAGCATGCTCTGGTAATTCTCCTGACCAGCCACCATCTACGTGTGTCCCCGGAGTCCCTCCAAGTTGGTTGAAAGGGGGCGTTACAGCGACTTGGCAACTGATAACCGGTGGAAACGGTCCCATTACCGTTTGTAGAATCCGTTTCACACACGAGTCATTGAACAGTCCGGTAATGCGGGCGTCCGTGGCAAGTTTGCCGGGTACAAGCAGTTGGCGCTCATCCTTCGGTAACAATGATGCGATCAAAGATTTGGCTGCGGCGATTGCGTGTGGATCAATCGCGTTCTTGATGATGACGTAGCCATCCTCGTACAGGCGAATCTTCTCATTTTCGTTGAGATCGTTTTGCATAACTCTCTTATTCGACAACGGGCACGACTGATGGTGCGTTTTCTATTTGCTCAAAACTACCAAAAACCGAGCGCTTTCTGAAGCTCTCGCCTTGTGTGAGATCATTCAAGATCGTTAATTGTTTGGTAGAATACCGCGCCCGTTCATTAAGCCGCTTCTTGCTGGTGCGCTCCAGCATGGGCAGGATCCCTGCGAGCTTTGCTGCTTTTTAGTGGTTGAACCGGCCATTGTCCCATACGGGAGAAAGGTCTCTCAGTGCATCGAGGCGTCGCAGAAAGACGAGTTCGAAGCTGGAATTTGGTGGTGCGACCGGGATAGCAGAAGACTGGGTAAATCTTCAGATTTGGCAGCCTTGCATAGCAGTTTAGCCCTTTTTCAGAGCAATGAGATCCTGCGTCCTCTCGGGCGTGGTACTTTGTGCTCAGCAGGTAGCTGACAGAGTCGTTCCATCCTCGTCGTACTGCCATCGATGTATTCCCAGACGACCTGTTCACCATCAGGGTAGCGCCTGACTACTTTTGGGCCCCATCCGAATACGTAAAAGTCCAGGATGCCTTCGTTCCAAATCATACTGGCTGATGTGCGGCTACAGTGCTCCCGGTCTCCGAGGGTGAAGAGAACGCTACCTTCAGTATCGTCAGTGTTTGGGTGTGCCGTGCTGTTAGGACCATAGTCGTGAATTAAGCCGGCAGCGGTGACGACCGTGCGTGAGCCACATTGCTCGATTCGCTCAATGTGACCGACGTTACCCGTTACGCCGATCCATAATCCGCGAATGTCTGCTGCACCCTCGGATAGGGGTTCCGTGCACGCTGCAAGAATAGGCAAGGGAAAGTGATCGTAGCCACAACCAGGTGTATTGCCTTTGGGTATGTCAGCAGCAAAGCGACCCTTACCATCCAGGTCGGGCAACTCGCAATAATTGAGCGTGCTGCCATCACCGGCGAGAGTAGTGGGATCAATGGTGAGGGGTGGGCGAGAAGAAAAAAAAGCGAGCCAGAATAGACCTAATGCCATTGAGGTGAGTAGGATAAAGGTTCGAAAAGCGAGTTTTTTCACCGTGGCGGACTCAGTTGGGATTACTCGATTATAGCTTGATGCGGACTGTGTTTGATGTATAGCATTACGTTTTTTGGTACGTGGAGACAACGGTAGAGATGAACGATACCTACACTTTGTATGGTTCCTACGCCTCCTATTATACTGCCAAGACGCGTACATACCTGCGCAAGAAAGGGATTCCGTTTGTAGAAAGACTGCCAAGCGATCCGCTGTTTCGGAACCAAGTTAGACCCGAGTCCGGCAGTCATCGGATACCTCAGCTACTCACTCCAGACGGCCGGGTGATTCAAGATAGCGTGCAAATACTGGATGAACTTGAACCTCTCTTTCCTGCAATACCGGCTTTTCCGGATTCGCCAACGCAACGTTCGTTTGTTCATCTTATGGAGCTTCTGGCGAGCGAAGGTTTGGTTAGGCTGGCATGGTTGCACCGATGGCTTTTTGCAGAAAACTACAGTTTCGTGAAGAAGGATTTTGGCCGCTCTTTCAAGCCGCAGGGGAGCGACGACGACCTACAGAAGTACGGCGATCTTATCGCGGATCGGATGATGAGCTACGGACTGCCGCAATCTACCCCGGAGGCGCGGGCGTCGGTTGATGCGCAATATCTTGAACTGCTCAGCTTGTTCGAGCGACACCTTACCGACCAGCCTTATTTTTTGGGTGGACAACCCTCAGCAGCAGATTACGCAATCATGGGTGGCATGCACGCTCACCTAGGGCGGGATCCGGCGGGGGTGCGGATGATGCAGGATAATGCGCCTAGAACGTTTCGTTGGGTGGAGCACATGATTGTGCCTGAGATCCAATCTCCCGAGTTTTTTGGCCGCCCGGTAGAGTACCTGGCGAATGACCAAGTTCCGGAGACCGCAGTCGCGATACTCAGGTTTCTGGCGAAGAACTTCGGTGAGCAATTCGTGCTCGGTTCGATCGCTTTTAACCAGGCCATGGCGCGGATAGATGCAGGATCAGGCCATGAGCTTGCCCCTGACCAAGATGAGCCGCGGCTGGCTGGCGAACGTGTCGATTATGCCGGTTTGATGGTGGATCACGCGGCCAGTTTATACGGGGTTTGGTTGAGTCAACGCTCGCAAAAGCACTTTCAGGCATTCGATGATGGGGCTCGACAACAGATATTGGCCGTGCTCGATTCGCAGATTCTCAGTGATTTACTCAATGTGCCCGTGAACTATTCTCTGGCGCGGATCAACAATCGCTTGGTTATCGCTTAGCTTACGAACTTAATGCCTGTCTCATGCGTTTGACGATCTCTTCAAGCGTTGATCGGTGGCAGCCAAAATTGAGTCGTAGGTGAGCGGAACTCCCCATCTCGTTGCCAGCTGAGAGCGCCACGCCGTGCTTGAGGAAGGTATCGAACGGATCCTCTAAGCCTGAATTTTCCACATTGATCCACGCCAGGAATGTGGCTTCGACGTGGTTCATCGACAGGCCCTGTATGGCGGCGATTTCAGCCTCCAGGTAGTCACGATTTCCACGGAGATATGCGATGGTTTCTTGCAACCAATACTCACAGTCCCGGTACGCCGAGATTGTCGCGGCATAGGCCAGTGCACCGGAATGCGTTGCGACCCCGTATGCGCGTTTTTGAAACGCCGCGCGGATGTCTGGGTCTGGAATGATCGCCAACGAAAGGCCACCGATGCCGGGCAGGTTGTAAGCTTTGGCCGCTGAAAAAAGTGTGATTGATTGTCGCTCGATCTCAGGATCAAGGCTCGCGATGGGGATGTGTTGTTTGTCTTGATCTAGGACCAGGTCAGCGTGGATTTCGTCTGCGCAGATCATCGTGCCAGTTTTTAAACAAAGCGAAGCGATCGTCTCTAGTTCTTGTTGGTCGAGGACACGGCCTAGAGGGTTGAACGGATTACAGAGCAAAAATGTCTTAGTCTGCGGAGAAATGGTGTCTGCCATTTGTTGGAAATCCATTTCCCAGCGGTCATTTGCGCTGTGGCAGTCAACCGGTTGATACACCCTGTCGGTGTAATGAGCCGTCTCAAGAAAGTAGTGATAGTTGGGGCGCGCTGCCATCACCCCATCGCCAGGTTTACCTAAACAATTGGAGGCAAAAAATAGTGACGGCACGACGCCTGGCTGCACCACGAACCAATCGCTTTCCACGCGCCAAGCATACTTTCTTTGCATCTGCTCCTGTAACAGAGGAATGAATGCATCTGGGGCCACGGTGTAACCAAAGACGCGTTCATCGAGCCGAGTTTTGATGGCGTTGATGATCTCATCCGCTGTGGGTAGGTCCATGTCGGCGACCCAAGCGCCGATGACATCCTGTTCGCTAGACGCATACTTGGTCCATTTAACGCTGTCGGATCCACGTCGTTCTATAGGCGGATCGAAAAAGGTGGGATTAGATAGCGATGAGCCGAAAGAGTCTGGCATTTATAGGTGCTCTGCTTTTGGGAATGGCTGAAAACGGATCGTCGCGTCGCGGTCGAGTTGAGCCATTAGATCGACTTCCCAATCGAGGTAGGCTCGCATTGCATCTTCCACGGTCTCGCCTTTGTCTTTGTCCGCAATAAACGGGATCCGCCAAATGTCGATTGGCTCGGCACCATATTTAGGGTCGGTGCTGGTGAGTTTTAAGCCGCTCCGCTGCCAGGCTGCGTTGCCACCATTAAGCGTGTAAATAGGCTTGTCTGTAAGGGCGCGGAGTTCTGATAAACCGAGCGCTGCCAAGGACCCTTCTTCGGAGGTCAGGATCAGTGCAGGTACCGTGTTGAAATCAGGCGTTGAAGCCTGGATCGACGCTAAACATTGCTGCAGCTGACTACGCAGCACGAACCATGATTCGGGAATGTGACCTTCTCGATAAGTAGGGCTTAAGCTCATGTCCAAGACCAAGGCCCCCTCATCAATGAGCGCCTCTGCGACGGCTGGAGCAATCATTGTGAGCCTGTCGTTGTCTAACCCGACGACTGGTTTCGTGCGCGCACCTGACACGGTAGCTAGGTCAGGGTTGTCATCTATAGCGAAAGTACGGATGTTTGGATGTCCCATTTGGGTCAGCCACGAGGCCGTCATAGTTGCTCTAGTAGCGTCATTGTCGACCAAGACGATGCGAGCATTGCGAACCCCAATGTACTCGTCAGTTGCCTGCACGAGCTGTCCACCAGGCGCATGCACTGCACCCTCCAGGTGGTTCAGATCGAACTCTTCGATGGTTCTTACATCCAGTATGAAGAGTGAGTTGGAATCGCGTTCCTGCTGCCACTGGGAGAGCTCGCGAGTAGAAATTGACTGCACGGCGAACCGCGCGGCCACTTGTGTGACCGACTTTTTAGCGTCGAGTTTGTCGCGCTCGGTCGGAGCGGGTGCCCGGGCTTGTGCGCCGTTGACTGGTTCATAACCAGACAGTCGCCAGCCCATGATGCCATTGCGAAGCGCGTAGATTTCGTTCGGCAGGCCGGCATTGATCAGAGATTGTGCACCGATAATACTGCGGGTCCTGCCGGCGCAGTTGACGATCACCCGAGTCTTGGATGAAGGCACCGCGGCGGATGCCCGATAGACAAGTTCTGCGCCGGGGCAGCACAGGCCGCCTGGAATGCTTGCCCAATTGAACTCGCCGAAAGGACGGCTATCGAGAACGACAAGGTCGCTGCCCTCTGCTATGAGACGTTGCAGTTCGTCAGCGCTCATTGAGGGGGTGCCCTCTTCGTGCTCGACAAACTCGCCAAAAGCCTTGCTTGGGACGTTAACGCCCGAGTACGTTTCAAACCCCGCCTTGGCCCAGGCTTCGAGGCCGCCATCGAGAATAGAGACATTACTGTAGCCAAGCTGTCCGAGTCGAGTTGTGGCTCTTTGGCCCAGACCTGACCCCGAATCTTCGCACACGATGATGGGGACGGATCGGCGTGGGAGTAGGTCGGTGACCAATAGCTCCAGGCGCCC